>NZ_JBITBU010000001.1:373941-582221 GCF_044452545.1 Nocardia sp. NPDC051900
GGGGTGGGGGCGGGCGCCGCCCCCCCCCCCCCCCGCCCCCCCGCGCCCCGCCCCCCCCCCCCCCCCCCCCCCCCCCCGGGCCGCGAACGGGACAGGCTCGGTCTCGCTTCGCTCGAAAGACGTGGTTGAGGTGGCCTGGGCACGTTGGCGGCGACGCTCGCTACCCGATGCGCGCGGGTCGTAACAGCTGGCTGTCGGCTCGGCCCGAATGCCCCGCTTGGCGTGGCCGGTTCTGGACTGGCTTTTCATCGGGCCAGGAAGTGCCAGCCGAGCCAGGCCCACACGAGTACGGCGGCGATTTTCGTCAACCGTGAACCGGTCAGGTAGCCGATCGTCTCGCCCAACGACGCGACCCGGTCCCGGCGCAGCCGCGTGCCCGCCACCGCGACGAGCGCGGCCGCAAGGAGCAGGCCGAACCCGAGGAGGATGACAGCTCGGTCGCTCATCGCGATACCAGCCACCATCCGGCCGCCAGCCACAACAGCCATCCGGCGAATCGCAGCGGCCATTGTTCGAGCGCCGGGTCCAGCAGCGTGGACAGTGTCGGGTGTTCGTGGCTCGGCCGGTTCAGGGCGGGCTGCCGCAGAAGGGCGTAGACCTCCCATGCCGACGCCGCGACCAGCAGTGCCGACCACACGGCTGTGCCGCGCCTGAGCCGGGCGGTGGACGGGGGTCGCTCGATTCGCACGCGGAAGGCAAGCACCATCCCCGCGAGTGCCGCCGCCGCCACCATCGCGGTTGCCTGCCAGCTGAACGGCCTGGTCGCGGCACCGCACGCCGCCAGCACGAACCACGCCGCCAGCGGCGTCGCACGCCGTCGAAACCGATGCGCCGAGCGCGCTGGTTGCTCTGTCACATGCGCAGGATAAGACCCCGGTTGCCCAGAACGGGGCAGGCGGTTGCGACCTGCGCGCGGATTTCCAGCGAGGCGACATCGCTCCCCCGTGGTACCGCGCGGTCGGCCGCGTTCACCCGTCGGCGCGCAGCAGCCCCGAGATCAACAGCAGCACCGATTGCTGGGTCTGGGCGCGGGCGAGGTCGGGGTCTTCGGCGTGCGCGACGATCAGGGACGCCTCGCTGACCACGCTCACGACGAGCTGGGCCAGCACGGGAACGGGGGCGTCGGCGATCAACCCGGCGGCGCGGGCACGTTCGAGTTGCGCGGTGATCAGGCCTAGGCCGTGGGCGGATTCGAATTCGCGCCAGGCCTGCCAACCGAGCACGGCGGGGGCGTCGGTGAGGGCGATGCGCAGCATCGCCGGACGCTGGCAGATCTCCAGGAACAGCGCGAGACCCGCCGCCATCCCGGCCATCACATCGTCGGAATCTACGGCGGCGATGGCGTTTTCGATCTCCTCGGTGATCTCCGCCTCGATCTGCTCCAGCACCGCGAGGAACAGTCCGCGCTTGTCGCCGTAGTGGTGGTGCAGCGCGCCCCGGGTGACGCCGGCCTCGGTGACCAACTCCTCGGCGGAGGTGCCCGCGAAGCCGCGCTCGGTGAACAGGCGGCGTCCCGCCTGTTCGAGCGCGGCTCTGGTCGCTCGGGAGCGGTCTTCCTGGCTACGGCGTGGCATGCAGCCGAGTGAACTCCAGAATCGATTCGGCGAGCAACTCGGGCTGATCTTCCGGCAGGAAGGTGTAGGAGTCGTCGATGAGCTTCAGCGTCGCGTCCGGCAGGTCGCGAGCCAGGCGTTCGGCGAACGACACGGGGAACAACCGATCCTCCCGCGCCCAGGCCAGCAGTACCGGAATGTCGACTTCGGCGAAATGACGGGCGGCTTCCAGGGTGTATCGGCGATGCGCCGATTTCAGAAAGCGCCGCAGATCTTTCCGGATCGCGGCGGAGTCGCGGCTCGGCAGCAGGTAGGAGTCGACGATCTCCGGCGGGACCGGCCGTTTGGTGACCCAGCCGAAGGCCACCGGCAGCCGGTGCAGCGCGCGGATGCGCAGCAACTCGGTCAGCGGGCGCAGCGAGCCGGGGATCCTGGCCAGCAGCGGCAGCGTGGTGAACGGCTGCGGCAGGAAGCCCTCGTAGCTGTCCACCGAGGCGAGCACCACCCGGCCGACGCGGGAGCGGTCGCGGGTCAGCAACACCTGCGTGATCGCTCCGCCGGTGTCGTTGGCGACCAAGGTGACGTCGGTGAGGTCGAGGCGTTCGAGGAACGCGGCGATGAGATCGGCGACACCGGCCGGAGTCAGTTCCGCGTCCGGCACCGGGATCTCGTGCGAGCCGAGCGGCCAGTCCGGCGTCAGGCAGCGGTACCCGGCCGCTGCGACAGCGGGCACCACCTTGCGCCAGAGGTCCGCGTTGACGAGCAAGCCGTGCACGAAGACGACAGGGGCGCCCGCACCCGTCTCGTGGTAGCGGATACGGCCGCCGGGCAGGTCCACATCGTGGGTGCGGCCTAGTGCTGTGCTGGTTGCCATGGGTCCTCCCAGTGGTCTCGGTTCCCGACCACTGTTACATACATACCGTATGTATGTCTAGACCCGCAGCGCGCGGCGGATCAGCTGAACACCGCCTTGACCGCGTCCTTCGACGCCGTCACCGCGGTCGCCAGAGAGGCGACGCCCGCCACCGACTCCCCGACCGCGTACAGCACCCCCGTGAGCACGATCCGATTCGGCCGCTCCTTCGCCGCCTCGGCCGCCGCCCGCCGAGTCGTCTCCTCGACCAACTGCCGTTGCGCCAGATCGATGTCACACCGGCTGATCCGGTCGAGCAGATCGCTCAGGGAAGACCGCAATTCCTCCACCGCCTCCGCTGCCACCGCGTCGTACCTTCGGCGTGAACGCACGCCACATCTGCGGCAGAACAGGTGGTCGTCCCGGTTGGAATGCTGGCACTCGGCGCATCGCACCTCGCCAGCCAAGCATTCGCCTGCCGCCGAGCCGATCGCAATCCGGGTGCCGTACCAGGTCTGACCGGCTGTCACGGCACCCGGGTTCCATTCGGCTCGAGATGGATACGTGCCAGCAAGATCTTGCCGATGGGAGGCGTCAAGACCGCTCGAGCATCGCCAGGAACTCTCCCCCGCCCAGTTCGTTCCAGCGGCCCTGCGCACCGGCACCCGGCAACAGCGCCAAGGCTCCCGCGAGCGTGACCGCGGTGGCCAGTCCGTCGCGGCGCTCGGTGGCGATTTCCGGGACGGAGAGCGTGGATAGTTGGCTCACGAGTTCATTCTGACTGAGAAGGCTTCACTCACGCTGAATACGCACGGAGCCTGCGAGCAAGATATTGCGACCTAGCGCGGTACCGCGGCAAGCATCGGCGAAACGGCTGTCGACCAAGCTATTACGCACCCGGCGGGCTTTTCGGAGTGCCAGATCCTACATCGACGATCCCCCCGCGACCGTCTCTCCGAGGTCCATACTTGATTCCTGTTCCAGCACCGCCGACGCGACAGAGAACTCTCCACCCGGGGGACCATGAGAGGGGAACCGATTCATGCGACTCCTCGTCGCCGCACCGCTCGGAGACGTCATCGAGCCGACGCCGTCGCCGTCGTTCCCTGCGGCGGATACCGCCGTCGCGCCACCGAGCGGAACGGGCAGGGCGCTGATGCCGGACCGGGAGCGCCGAAAGCGGGCTGTGCCGTCAGGTGAATCGCGGACCGAGGACATCGGCGTGCCCATTTCGGCGGCACCAGCTGATGAGGTAGTGCGCGTGCTCACCGCACCAGCGAAAAACCGCGCCCTGGGTCAACGGCGTGCCCTCCGGCAACTCCTTCCGAGCGAGGATGATCGGGCCGATATAAGTATTGGTCGCCTTGTTGGCGGTGTTGAGACCAACACGAGCGACCTGGGCGAGAGAGTTGTAGTCCCACGCCGACTTGGCCGCGATCGCACCCGCCAGCCGGCCCGCCGTCTCGCCACGCTGTTCGGTGAACAGCGCGCACAACGCGGGCGGCCCTTGCGGCGGCGGCGCGACCTGGTCGCTGCGGCCGGTCGCGGCGCGCTGAATGGCATCCAGCAGCGCGGGCACGCCGGAGGACTTGTCGTAGAACTCGGCGATCTCGTCCGCGCGCAGCCGCGCCTCGTCGAGATGATCGCTCTCCATGCTGTGTCCTTGAGCCGCGAGCAGGACCTCGCTCTGCCGTTTGGTTTCCCGGAGCAAGTCCAGAACATCCAAACCGTCGAACCGGTATTCCATTTCGGGTTTGTTCCAGATCAGATCCGAGATGACCACATCGAACCGGAAACGTCCCACGATTCGACCGCGCACCTCGTCGACGTCGGAGGCGACCGCGACGGTCGACGCCGGAAAGTACTGCGACAGCACAGGGGCGATGATTCCGCCCAACGGCGAGGCGACAAGCACTCGTAAGTTCGGTTCCATAGCGCGATCTTCATCGCTGCCGACACTCGTCGGCAAGACTCCAAATGTCTATCGAACCAGTAGGTTTCGTAATGCGTATCGCACAGCAAGATCTTGCTCGCCCGGCCGGTTGAAGAGTGCCGCAGCCGGCGATCCGGCGCTCGAAGACTACCGATCGCCGACGTGTCGATGACCTCATCGCTTTTCGATTGCTCGGCGGACGACTCGGACACCGCAAGATCTTGCCGGAGAACGAGCGTTCGAGCAATATTCCAGCGACACACCTCGGTACCGGCAAAAATCGGCCCACCGGCCGGAATACGGGTCGGAAATCACCGCGAAATTCGCTGATCAATCACCCACGGCGACTTATATGCTTTCAATCCGGTGCGCCACCCGAGCCTGTCGCACCGTTCCCCCTACCGGAAGGACCAGCAATGGCCGAAGTGTGTCCACAGTGCGGCAAGAAGACCGGAATGGATATCGGCGAGAAGGATCGTCAGGGGTGGCAGAAATACCAGTGCCAGATGTGCAAATACGAATGGAAGGCACCGAATCCCTGATCGTTCTCGCCGACCGTCCGGCGCCCGTCGTGCGGCTTATCCGATGAGATCGCAGGGAAAATCGTTCCGGCCTCGAATTTTCGCAGTATCAATTCGCGTGCATCGTCACCAGACGCATCGGGAGGGCAATCAGTGGCACACACCGTCGGTATCGATCTCGGTACCACGTATTCAGCGGTCGCCGTCGTCGGCGCGGGCGGGAAACCGGAGATCCTGGTCAACCGGGACGGCGAGCGGATCACGCCTTCGGTGGTCTTCTTCGACTCCGACAGCGTGCTCGTCGGCTCGATGGCCAAACGGTCCGCGGCGACCGCGCCGCTGGATGTCGTGCAGTTCGTCAAGCGGCAGATGGGCAATCCGGACTGGCGATTCGTCACCTCCGACGATCGCGCCTATTCGGCCGAGGAAGTCTCGGCGATGATTCTCAAACGGCTGAAAGACGACGCCGAATTGATCCTGGGGCAGGGGCAGGTCACCGACGCGGTGATCACGGTCCCGGCGTTCTTCGACGACGCGCGCCGCCGGGCGACCAGGGACGCGGGAACGATCGCCGGACTCAACGTGCTGCGCGTGGTGAACGAGCCGACCGCGGCCGGGTTGGCCTTCGGGCTCGACCTCGGCCGCAGCGGCACCGTCATGGTGTACGACCTGGGCGGCGGCACGTTCGACGTCACCGTGATGCGGATCCGCGACGGCGTGTTCGACGTGCTCGGCACCGATGGGCTGCACGAACTGGGCGGCTTCGAATGGGACAACCGGCTCATGCGCCACCTCAACGAGGAGTACATGGCCCGAGGCGGCGGCGATCTCGACGACGCGTTCGAGACCCAAGCCGATCTGCGCGAGAAAGCAGAACTCGCCAAACGCACCCTGAGCTCCGCCGGGTCAACGCGAGTCGTGCTCAGCCACAACGGCGTCACACACACGCTCACCGTCACGCGGGAAACGTTCGAGGACCTCACCAGCGACCTGCTGAACCAGTCGCGCGACCTGACCCATTCCCTCGTGGAGGAATTGGGCCTGAGCTTCGCCGACCTCGATCACGTCTTGCTCGTCGGCGGCTCCACGCGCATGCCCATGGTGGCGGCGATGCTGGAGGAACTGACCGGCAAGCCGCCGTTGCGTGCGGGCAACCCCGACGAACTCGTGGCGCTCGGCGCGGCGATCCGCGCCGAAGCGGAGACGTCCTCGAGCACGGCGCCGAAGCCGGTCATCCTCGACGTCACCTCGCAGGCGCTGGGCACGGTCGCCCTGAACGACAACCGGGAACCGAAGAACAACATCGTGATCCCCCGCAACACCAAGATCCCAGCCAAGGCGAGCAAAGTGTTCGGCACCGTCGCCGACGGCCAGACCGAACTGCGGATCTGCGTCACGCAGGGCGACGACGAGGATCTCGACTACGTCCGGTTCGTCACCGAAGGAAAGTGGCCCGACGGCGGGCAGCTCTTCGCCATTCCGCCCTATCCGGCGAATGCTCCGGTCCAGATCACATTCCACTACGACATAGACCAGACCATTCAGGTCGAGATCACCGACCTCACCGCGGACAAATCGCTCGGCACGTTCGAGGTCGACAACGTCGCCAACCTCAGCGAGGGCGAAATCCGCGTCGCACGCACTAAGAACGAAGACCTCGAGGTGAATTGAAGCATGACCACGACAACCGAAGAATTCGTCAACTACTACGAAATCCTCGGCCTCGCCGAGACCGCCGACCCGGATGCCATCAAGAC
The DNA here is from genome assembly GCF_044452545.1 of Nocardia sp. NPDC051900. NCBI lineage: Bacteria > Bacillati > Actinomycetota > Actinomycetes > Mycobacteriales > Nocardiaceae > Nocardia > Nocardia sp. NPDC051900. Next base: position 380,559 of record NZ_JBITBU010000001.1, read on the forward strand.
GGCCATCCGCGAGCAGCGCAGAATGTGGAACAAGCGCGCGGGCCAGTCGGATCCCGTCAAACGCGCGCAGGCCGAAGCCCGGGTACGGCACCTCGGTCAGGCCGAGCGCGTGCTGCTCGACCCGAACCAGCGGCGGCAATTCGACCAGCAGGCCAGGCAGTACCGTCCGGCGAGCAATCAGCCCGCGCCCGTGGTACAGGGCGGCCGGGACTGGCTGAGCCTCGCACGCGAGTATTTCGAGCGCGGCAACGCTCCCTCCGCGTACTACTGCGCCCGCGAGGCGATCTCGGTCAACGGCGCGAACCACGAAGCGTGGGCGGTGCGGGCGAACTCGTCGTTCGTCATGGGCAACTACAAGGACGCCGGCTTCGAATTCCGGGAGGCCATCAGCCTCAAGCCCGACAGCCCGGAATACCACTTCGACTACGCCGAAGCGTTTCTCGCCACCGGGGCGCTGAACGAAGCGCTCGGCGAATACGAGACGGCTCTGCGTCTCGCGCCCGGCGAGCCGCTGTACCGCACCGCCATCGCCAACGTCTACCTCCAGCAGCACAAGAACGACCAGGCGCTGGAACTGATGGAGGACGTGGTCCGGCACCATCCGAACGAGCAGATCTTCCAGTACTACCTCGCGCTCGCGCTGGAGCAGGTCAACCTGGGGATGTGGTCGGAGCTCCGCAGCGGGGCGTACTGCATCACCTCCGAAGCCCAGATCGCCGTGACGCACGAAATGTCGGGCCGCGCACTGAAACTCCGGTTCGACGACGCGCCGCTGCGCGCCTCGCTGCAAGAGAACATCGAACTCGCCGAGCGGGCCGCCGTGGCCAAGTGGTTCCACAGCGGTGCGGGCGCGTGGGCGGTGGCCCTGGTGATCGGCCTGGCGCTGATTCCGGCGAAGGGCATCGGCCTGCTGATCGTCGCGGGCGTCATCGCCGGCTACACGCTGACCCACCGGATGCCGGTCTGGAAGCACAACTCGAAGCGATACGACATCGCCAAGCGCGGCATATGAGTGCGGCTCCGGACGCGGGTGATCCGCTGACCGCGCTGGCCGGGGAGATCGCGCAATTGCGTGATCTCTTCCAGCGCAGGTTGCTGGAGGACAAGGCGAAGAATCGGGCGTTCGACGACCTGCACGAGCAGCTCGCACTCGCACGCGGCGGGCTCTCCGAACAACTCCTGGCCCCGCTGTTTCGCGAGCTGCTCAGACTCGTCGATCGCGTGACTGCGCTGAACGACGACGACGCCGCGCTCGGCAGCATCGTCGACGAACTGCACGAACTGCTCGAACGTCGTGGCGTCCGGCGCGTGCCCGCCACGGCCGACTTCGATCCCGACGTTCACGAAGCCGTCGCCGTCGCCGAGGCTTCCGGCCGATCGCCGGGCACGGTGCTGCAGGTCGTCCGGCACGGATACCTCATGGGTGAACGCCTGCTGCGGCCGGAACAAGTCGTCGTCGCGGCGCGCCCCGCGCGATCGGAGTCCGCCGTTCCCCCCATCGAAAGGTTCGAATGATGCGCAAGACCCTCCGCGTAGCCGTTCTCGTCTCCGCTTCCACGGCGTTCCTCGCCCTCGGACTGCCGAGCGCATCGGCGTCCACCACCGTGAGCGGCACGATCGGCTGCATCAACAGCGCGTCGCCGGTAGGAGTCTGGGTTCAGGCCAAGACGTCGAAATCGGGATGGGCGCGGACCAAGCTTCCGGTCCGGCTCGGCGGCCACTCCAAGGTCGACTACTCCTTCGAGCTCGACAAGGGCGGCGACTACCAGGTGCATGTCGGGTGCGGGGGAACGCCGCAGAAGTGGGCGAAATCCCTGAAGTCCAAGGACGTCTCGGGCACCAAGAACGACTTCCTTTGCAACGACATGGACCGGCTGTCGGTGGCGGCGTTCAACGCTCTGGTCGGCCGGATGTTCGGCCGGCCGGACCTCACCCAGGGCGTGCCCTACGGTGAGTGCAAGCACATTCCGTGACATGAGTACTCGGACCTCTCGGCCGAGAGCACAGGCCCGCTGCCGCCGATCTTCTCCGCGGCGGCACGCAGGCGCCGGACCGATTCCGCGTCCCCTGTGGTGGGTCATCTGGAAGACCCGGCCGAGCAGGTAGGTTCGATCGCACAGGTCGCCGTTCGGTGCACGATCGAAACCGGACGGGTCGCTCGCCCCCTGCGACAATCTGGACGATTGACCAATATGACGCTACCGTCTGTAGATCACGACGAGACGGAGCTCACATGACGGTGTCCGATCCTGCCCACGTATCCGGCACGCGGGAACTGGGCCTGGCCGAACTGGCGGCCGCGATCGCGAGCGGCGCGATCACCTCGACCGCGGCGGTCGGCGGCGCACTGGACCGGATCGAGGCGGCGCAGGGCACGCTCAATGCCTTCCGGATCGTGCGCCGCGAGCGGGCCCTGGCGGAGGCCGCCGACGCCGACCGGCGGCTGGCCGCGGGAGAACGACTGCCGCTGCTGGGCGTGCCCGTCGCGGTGAAGGACGACACTGATGTCGCGGGCGAGCCGACCGCGTTCGGCTGCGGCGGCGACTTCGCACCGAAGACCGAGGACGCGGAATCGGTCCGGCGCATGCGTGCGGCGGGCGCGGTGATCGTCGGCAAGACGAACACCTGTGAACTCGGACAGTGGCCGTTCACGAGTGCCGCGTGGTTCGGGCACACCCGCAATCCGTGGGATCGCGGCAGGACGCCGGGCGGGTCCTCCGGCGGAGCTTCGGCCGCCGTCGCCGCCGGATTGGTCCCCGCCGCTCTGGGTTCCGACGGCGCGGGCTCGATCCGCATCCCTGCGGCCTGGACGAACCTGGTCGGCATCAAGCCGCAGCGCGGACGAATCTCCACCTGGCCGGAAGCCGAAGCGTTCTACGGGCTCACCGTGAACGGTCCGCTGGCGCGTACCGTCGCCGACGCGGCGCTACTGCTGGATGCGGCGGCCGGTCCGCATGAGGGAGATCTGCACACCCCGGAGCCGATCACCGCGTCGGACGCCGTCGGCCGGGATCCGGGAAAGCTGCGAATCGCCCTGTCGCTGCGTATCCCCTTCACCGCGACCAGGACCGCGCTTGATCCCGAGGTCGAGCGATCGGTGCGCCGCACCGCCGACACACTGCGCGCGCTCGGACACACCGTGACCGTGGCCGACCTGCACTACGGCATCCTGATCGGCGCTTCCTTCCTCCCGCGTTCACTCGCCGGGGTCCGGCGGGCGTACGACCGCATGCCCGGTCTGGAAGTCGATCCGCGCACCACCGCCAACGCCCGAATCGGACGCGCGCTCGACGGCCCCGCCCTCTACGCGGCACGGCAGCTGGAACCTCTGCTGCACAAGCGAATCGGCCACTTCTTCCGCGACTACGACGTGGTCCTCGCCCCGACCACCGCCACCCCACCGCCCCGCGCCGAGGAAATCGACGGCATCGGCGTCAACGCCACCAACAACCTCATCACCGCGGCCTGCCCCTACACCTGGCCATGGAACGTCCTCGGCTGGCCCAGCATCAACGTCCCCGCAGGCTTCACCGACACCGGCCTCCCCGTAGGCGCCCAACTGATGGGCACAGCAAACTCCGAACCCCTCCTGATCTCCTTGGCCGCCCAACTCGAATCCGAACTCCAGTGGCACCGCCACCGCCCCGTCCCGTGGTGGTGACCCGGACCATCGACAACTCGGCGTCCGTGTCCGGGCGTTTCGGCATGCGCAGCGGGAAGTTCAGTCCGTCGGCTGCGCCGGATCGGCCTGGCCGCCGCAGAACACCTCGTCGACGAGCCTCTGTGTCGCTTGCTGGAACGGCACGGCCAGGGACAGGGCGGCGTCGTCCGCGTAGTTCAGGGTGGCGGTCAGGGTCTTCTTGCCGTCGGGTGTGCTGTACATCAGCGCCGCGTGACCCGCCGCGCCGCCGTTGTGGGTGACGACCGTGCCGCCGAGACCGGTGTCCTGCACGAATACACCGAGGCCGTAGCCCATGTTCGGGATGCCTGTCGGGTGCGGTGCGCACATCTCGGCCAGCAACTCGGCAGGCAGCAGCTTGCCGCTCGTCAGCGCGGAAATGAAGGTTCGCAGGTCCTGGGTGGTCGAGATCATGTCACCGCCGCTGGAGATCCAGGAGGGGTTGTGGCTGGTGACGTCGACCGTCTTCTCCTGCCCGGCGTCCTCGTATCGGTAGTAGGCGTGGGCGTGCGGCTCGGGGAGCTCGGTCTGGGTGGTCGGGGCCACGGTGCCCGACAGCCCGAGCGGCCCGAAGATCAGCCGCTGCATCTCCTGGGCGACCGGGCGGCCGGTGACCTTCTCGATCAGCAACCTGGCCAGCACGTAGTTGGTGTTGGAATAGCTCCAGCCCGTGCCCGGTTCGAACCGCGCGGGCTTGGACAACGCCAGCCGCACCAGCTCTTCGGGCTGGTAGGTCTCGAAACGCTTGTCCACCCACTCTTTGCCCGCGGTGGTAGCGGGGATTCCCGGCACGACGGTCCCGTCTTCGTAGTACTCGCCGGTGAAGTTGAACACCCCGCTGGTGTGCTGCAACAGCATCCGCACCGTGATCCGCGAATCGAGTTCGAACTCGGGCAGGTAGTGGGCCGCCGGGTCGTCCAATCCGATCTTGCCCTCGGCCACCAGTTGCAGGACCAGAGTCGCGGTGAAAGTCTTTGTGTTGCTGCCGATCCGGACGTGCCCGTCGGTCGGCGGCTTCGCGATGTCGCCCAGCCTGCTCACCCCGGCGCTGCCGACCCACTCGCCCCGCTCGTCGTGCACGCGCAGCGTGATTCCGGCGAAACCAGAAGCGACGATCTCATCGAGGGCCTTCTGGAGTTGCGGTCGATCCGGCCCGGCGGCAACCGTTCCGCTGTCGGCACCGGCCACCCCGGCGGCATCGAGCGCCGCGATGATCTTGCGGGCCATCTCGGCCGTGGCGGGGCCGGGCTCGCCGTGGTGAGGCTGGGCGGCTGCGTCGACGGCGATGCGGACGGTGCCGCGGAAGTTGTCGGCCTCGGCCGGATCGTGCCGCTCGAGCAGGTGCACGGCCGAGGTCAGGGCAGGCAGTACCTGGTCGGCGAGTTCGGCGACGGTCTTGCCCTTCAACTGGATGTCCTTGGACTTCGCGGCGAGCACGTGCCCGACCAGGCCGGTCGCCGACGTCAGGGCGATGGAGCCGTTCGTCGCGGCCACGTGCGGCGTGCCGGTGGCGGCCATCAGCGACAACGCGCCGTACGCGGCGGTCCGCAGCGTGCTCTTGTCCTGGTCGGAGAGGGTGGTGGTGGAAGTCGCGATTGCTGTGCTGTTCATGTGACTACTGTCGCGAGCCCGGCTGATACCGAGCTGACGCCGTTCTGACACGACCACTGACACGGCACTCGCCTCGAGTACAGCCGACACATCGGTGGATTACCCGGAATCATCGGCAGCCGACCGGACGCCCCACGCCAACGAAGACGCCTCCAGGACTTCCACGCACGCCCGCCGACGCCCGAACCGGTCAGAAACCCAGTTTGCCCAGCTGTTTCGGGTCGCGCTGCCAGTCCTTGGCCACCTTCACGTGCAAATTCAAGTAGATCCGGGTGCCGAGGATGTGTTCGATCTGCTTGCGGGCGTTGGTGCCGACCTCTTTCAGCCGGGAACCGCCCTTGCCGATGACAATGGCCTTCTGGCTGGGCCGCTCGACGTAGAGCAAGGCGTGCACGTCGAGCATGTCCTCGCGCTCTTCGTAGGGCAGGACCTCCTCGATGACGACGGCCAGCGAGTGCGGCAACTCGTCGCGCACACCCTCGAGCGCGGCCTCGCGAATGAGCTCGGCCATCAACGTTTCCTCGGGCTCGTCGGTGAGCTCGCCGTCGGGGTAGAAAGCCGGGCCCTCCGGCATCTTCGAGGCGATGACGTCGACGAGGACTTCCACCTGCTCACCCTTGACCGCCGAGACCGGCACCACGTCGGCCTCGGGGCCGAGCAACTGGGCCACGGCGAGCAATTGCTCGGCGATCTGCTCGCGGCTCACCTTGTCGATCTTGGTGACCACGCCGAGCAGCGTCGTCTTCGGCGCCATCTGCTTGATCTGCTGCACGATCCAGCGGTCACCCGGACCGATCTTCTCGTCGGCCGGGATGCACAGCGCGATCACGTCGACTTCCGAATACGTATCGCGCACAAGGTCGTTGAGGCGCTGGCCGAGCAAGGTGCGCGGGCGGTGCAAGCCCGGTGTATCGACCAGGATCAGCTGAGCGTGCTCGCGGTGCACGATGCCGCGAATCGTGTGCCTGGTGGTCTGCGGGCGCGACGAGGTGATCGCGATCTTCGCGCCGACCAGGGCGTTGGTCAAGGTCGACTTGCCGGTGTTCGGCCGACCGACGAAACAGACGAACCCGGAACGGAATTCGCCCTTCTCCCGCGCGTCAGCCACCGCGGACCTCGCCGGAGTCGGCGCTCACCGCGTCGGCCGCGTCCGCGGAGTCGTCGACGATCTCGAACACCGCGCCGTCACGATCGGTGAAGATGATCCGCGCCTCCGCCGAAACCTCCCGCACCGCCGTCACACCGAAGTCGGACAACCGCCCGCCGACCACCACGGCCGCCTCGAAGCCCTCCGCGCCGCTGGACAACGCCGCGGCCACGGCGGCTTGCAGCGCCGTCAACCGCAACGCGGTCAGCGTGACCTCGCCCGCGGCGTAGGTGCGACCGTCGGTATCGCGGATCGCGGCTCCACTCGCCCCGCCGGTGCGGCCGAGCGCACCACGGGCCAGCACGACCAGCTTGTTGTCCTCGGCGTCCAGTTCGGTCATTCGGTGTCTCCGTCCTCGTCGCGATCGGCCGCGATATCCCGCTCCGATCCGTTCGCCTTGCGCTTGCCATTGGGATTGTCCCCGTTGGTCTTGCCCGCGGGGACCTTCTCGCGCGCTTTGCGTACCACCACGGTGTTCACCCGCATCCGGCCGCGCGCGTCCGGTCCGCCTTCACCGCGCAGCACCAACCCGTGCGCCTCGATCTTCGAACCGGGCAGCGGCACCCGGCCCAGTTCGTGCGCGAGCAGGCCGCCGACGGTGTCGACGTCCTCCTCCTCGATCTCCAATCCGAACAGCTCGCCGAGATCCTCCACCGGCAGCCGGGCCGACACGCGGTAGCGCCCGTCGCCGAGATCCTCGACGGGCGGGGTCTCGTCGACGTCGTACTCGTCGGCGATCTCTCCGACGATCTCCTCCAGCACGTCCTCGATGGTCACCAGACCCGCGATGCCGCCGTACTCGTCCACCAGCAACGCCATGTGGTTGCGCCTGCGTTGCATCTCGTCGAGCAGGCTGTCCAGCGGTTTGGAGTCGGGCATGAACACCGCGGGACGCATCACCTCACGCACCCGTACCTTGCGGCTGCGTTCGGCGAACGGCACGAGGTCTTTCAGATACACCACGCCGCGAATGTCGTCGACGTTCTCGCCGACCACCGGGATCCGCGAATGCCCGGAACGCACCGCCAGCGACATGGCCTGCGCCGCGGTCTTGTCCGCTTCGATCCAGACCATCTCCGTGCGCGGCACCATCACCGCACGCGCCGCTGTGTCGCCGAGTTCGAAGACCGACTGGATCATCCGCCGTTCGTCGTCGGCCACCACTCCGCGCTCACCGGCCATCTCGACCACTTCGCGCAACTCGATCTCGGAAGCGAAGGGCCCGTTGCGAAAACCCTTACCGGGAGTGATCGCGTTACCGATGAGGATCAGCAGCCTGCTGATCGGGCCGAGCAGCGCGCCGATGAACTGCAGGGGCAGGGCCGCGGCCAGGGCGATGGAATACGCGTGCTGCCTGCCCAGCGTGCGCGGGCCGACACCGATCACCACGTAGGACACCAGCACCATCACCAGCGCGGTGATCAGCAGCGCCCAGTTCCTGCCCCAGACCGTCATCAGTCCCGCCGCCAGCAGCACCGTCGCGCCGATCTCGCACAGGATGCGAAGCAGCACCATGAGATTCACGTAGCGGGCCCGGTCGTCGACAACCCGGCTCAGCCGCACGGCGCCGGGCCGGTCGGCTCGCACCAAGTCCTCGACGCGGGCGGGCGAGATCGTGTTCAGGGCGGAATCGACCCCGGCGAAGACCCCACCCACGGAGATGAGCAGGACCGCGAGCAGGACGAGGGTCAGGGCATTCACGCGGGACCCAGGGACTCACCCGGTGTGGTGAAACCCGCCTTACCCAGCAACCGCGCGTCGCGTTCGGCCAGTTCGGCGCGCCGCTGCGCCTCCCGCAGGCTCTCGTACCACTCCTCGAGCAGCCGGGCCTGCAACGCGAACATCTCTTTCTCCTCGTCCGGCTCGGCGTGGTCGTAGCCGAGCAGGTGCAGCACGCCGTGCACGGTGAGCAGAGCGAGTTCGTGATCCAGGGAGTGCCCCGCCTTACGGGCCTGACCGGCGGCGAACTCCGGGCACAGCACGATGTCGCCGAGCATGGATGGGCCTGGTTCGGGGCTGTCGGGCCGCCCGCCCGGCTCGAGTTCGTCCATGGGGAAGGACATGACGTCGGTCGGGCCGGGTAGGTCCATCCAGCGCATGTGCAGGTCGGCCATGGTGTCGAGATCGACGAGCACCATCGACAGCTCCGCGGCGGGGTGCACGTCCATCCGGGCGATCACGAACCGCGCGACGCTGACCAGCTCTTCTTCGGGCACGTCGATACCCGACTCGTTGGCGATCTCGATACTCACCCGAACAGCCTACGATCCCGTCGATCGTGTCGGCGGAGCGGAGCCCCGCCCGGCGAGACGAGTTACCGCCGGTCCGACCGGCTCGCCGCGCGGCGCTGCGCTCGGTTGCCGCCGTAATGCGGGGCGACCTGCGGACGCGACTGGGCCTCGAAGCGGTCGTAGGCGTCGACGATGTCCGAGACCAGCCGGTGGCGAACCACGTCGCTACTGGTCAGCTCCGCGAAGTGGATGTCCTCGATCTCGGTGAGGATCTCGCTGGCGGCGCGCAGACCGGACCGGGCGCCAGTCGGCAGATCGACCTGCGTCACGTCGCCGGTCACCACGATCTTCGAGCCGAACCCGAGGCGGGTGAGGAACATCTTCATCTGCTCGGCGGTGGTGTTCTGCGCCTCGTCGAGGATGATGAAGGAGTCGTTCAGCGTGCGTCCGCGCATGTAGGCCAGCGGCGCGACCTCGATGACACCGGCCGCCATCAGCTTGGGAATGGCCTCCGGGTCCATCATGTCGTGCAGCGCGTCGTAGAGCGGGCGCAAGTACGGGTCGATCTTCTCGTTCAGCGTGCCGGGCAGGAAGCCGAGCCGCTCGCCCGCCTCGACCGCGGGGCGGGTGAGAATGATCCGGTTGACCTGCTTGGTCTGCAGCGCCTGGACCGCCTTGGCCATCGCCAGATAGGTCTTGCCGGTACCGGCGGGGCCGATGCCGAACACGATCGTGTTCGCGTCGATCGCGTCGACGTAACGCTTCTGGTTCAGCGTCTTGGGCCGGATGGTCTTGCCCCGCCGGGACAGGATGTCCAGGCTGAGCACCTCCGCGGGGGACTCGCTGGAGCCCTCGGTGAGCATCGAAACGGTGTGCCGCACCGCCTCGGGCGTCACCACGCGGTTGCGCCCGGTCAGCGCGACCAGCTGCTCGATGACCCGCTCGGCGAGCGCGACGTCGGCCGCCTTGCCGGTGAGGGTCACGGAATTCCCGCGGACGTGGATGTCCGCGTCGAGCAGCGTCTCCAGTTCGCGAAGATTCTGGTCGGCCGAACCGAGGAAGGGGAACACGGATTCAGGAGCGAGTTCGATGCTCGAGCGCACGGTGCGCGCTGCGGGACCCGAACCGTTGTCGCCGGCGCCGATGCCTGCCGCTGGGGTGGTGGGGTCGCCGATCTCGCCTTGTGTTCTCAAAAGTGGCTATAGCCTGCTTTCCGGTCTCGACTGCTGCTGTATGGAGAAAGTTTAACCCGCCCCACCGACACCGCCCAGTGAATAAGCCGTGGGCAAAACCGGCTCCTCACGGGATTCCCCCACGTCGCCGCGCCCAATCCTCGGTGAAATCACGAAAGCGTCGCACCGCGTCCGGTGGTGTGGTAGCGGCGGGCCAGATCAGCCCGACCGCGCGCGCGGCGCCCGCGTCCGCGAGCGGGACCGTCACCGGGCCGGACAGCGGGCCCGCGGACAGTGGATCTTCGCGCGGCAGGATCGCCACTCCCAACCCCGCCGAGACCAGCCCGGCCACCGTGACGAGATCGCTCGACTCGAACGCGATCCGCGGCCGGATGTCCGCGGCGGCGCACAGTTCGTCGAAGATGCGCCGCATCCCGAATCCGTGGTGCATGGTGACGAACTCCGCGTCGGCCACCTCCGCGAGGCGGACCTGCCGCCGTCCGGCCAACCGGTGTTCCGGCGGCACCGCGAGTACCAGCGGCTGTCGCAGCACGGCGCGCCAGCCCACGCCTGCGACGGCCGGGCGCGGCGAGACGATGCCCAGATCGCTTTCACCCGCGAGCACTCGCTCGGTCACCGCGGCCGCCGCTCCCTGCCACAGCGTGATCGTGATCCGGCCGGAGATGCGCCGGAAGCCGCTGATCAGCTGCGGCACCAGCGAGCCGCCGAAAGAGTGCTGGAACGCCAGCCGCACGACGCCCCCGGCCGGGTTGGCTCGATCGGCGAGGACCTGTTCCGCCGCGTCCAGTTCGGATTGCGCGCGGCGGGCGTGCTCGTAGTAGATGCGACCGTATTCGTTCAGGACGATCCGCTTCCCGCGCCGGTCGAACAGTTCGACTCCCACCCTGCGCTCCAAGCGGGCCAGCATGCGCGACAACGTCGGCTGCGCCAGGTGCAACCGCTCCGCGGCGGCGCCGACCCGTTCGAGTTCGGCGAGTGTCGTGAACCACTCCAGATCCTCGCCAAGCACTGCCCGACCTTTCTATATGCGCTCAGGGAATGAACTCACTTCTCATTATTCATTTCCTTCCGGAATACCGCCTGGCGATGCTGGACGAAAGGAGGACCCGATGACCACGACACGGATCGAAGCGGCGAGGGACGTCGCCCACGAACGCAGGATCACCATCGCGCTGTTCGCGGCCGGTCTGACGACATTCGCCTCGATGTACAGCGCCCAGGCACTGCTGCCGAGTCTCTCGGCCGCGTTCGGCGCGACGCCCGCGCTGGCGGCACTGGCGGTGTCGCTCACCACCGGGTTCCTCGCGCTGGCCATCATCCCGGTGAGCGCGCTCTCGTCGCGGATCGGCCGGACCAAGGTGATGATCGGTTCCGCCGTCGCGGCGGCGGTGCTCGGACTGCTGCTGCCGCTGAGCCCTTCGCTGGATCTGCTGCTGGCCGGACGCGCGCTGCAAGGCATCGCGCTGGCCGGTGTGCCCGCGGTGGCGATGGCCTATCTGGCAGAGGAGATCAGCGGGGACGGGCTGGGCGCCGCGATGGGCATCTACGTCGCGGGTACCACTATCGGCGGGCTGGCCGGGCGGTTGATCCCGGCGTTCACGTTGGACGTGGCGTCCTGGCGGTGGGCGCAGGCGGTGGCCTCGATCGCCGCCGCGGCCTGCACCGTGTGGTTCGTCCGCCGGCTGCCGCCCTCGCGCGGCTTCGTGCCTCGTCCCGCCGGAATCCGGACGGTCCTCGGCGACCTCGGCAGCCCCTTGCGTCACCGTGGACTGCTCGCTCTGTTCGGACTGGCGTTCGTGCTCATGGGCGGGTTCGTCTCGATGTACAACTATCTCGGCTACCGGCTGACCAGCGCGCCGTTCGGGCTGCCGGAAGCACTGGTGGGGCTGGTGTTCGTGCTCTATCTGGCCGGAACGGCGGCCTCGGCGGCATCCGGCCTGCTGACCGATCGGATCGGCCGATCCCGGGTGCTCGCGATGTCGCTGGCCGTCATGGCGATCGGGCTCGTGGTGACGATTCCCGACCACATCGGCACTGTTCTGCTCGGCGTATTGCTCTTCACCGCGGGTTTCTTCGGGGCGCACACCGCGGCGAGCGCGTGGGTGGGGGCGATGGCCGAAGGCAACCGGGGCGCGGCGTCGTCGCTGTATCTGTTCGCCTACTACCTCGGCAGCGCGCTCGTCGGCGGAACGGCGGGCATCGCCTACGCCCGCTCCGGGTGGCTCGGGCTGGTCTGCGGCATCGGATCGCTGATGGTCATCGCGGCACTGCTGCTGTGGGTATCGCATCGGACGTCGACGCGAGACCTCACCAACGCGGCGTCAGTGCGCCGAGCGCCCCGAGAGCGACCGCTGCCGCGGTGGATGTACGCAGCACGGTCGGGCCGAGCAAGGTGATGTCCGCGCCCGCTTCGGCCAACGCCGTGAGCTCGGCGTCGTCCAGCCCGCCTTCCGGACCGACGACGAGGACGATTTCGGCGGCCTCGGCGAAGGGCAATTCGGTGAAACGGGCGGCGCCGGATTCGTGCAGCGCCGCGACGATCGCACCGCGGGCCTTCGCCGCGCGGACCAGCTCCAGCAAGTCCTGGGTGCGGTGCAGGTCGGCGACTTGCGGAATGTAGGCCCGGCGGGACTGCCTGGCGGCCGAGCGGGCCGCGGCCCGCCACTTCTCGACTCCCTTGGCCGCTTTGCCCTCCCAGTTCGCGACGCAGCGCGCGGCCTGCCAGGGAACGACGACGTCCGCGCCCGCCTCCGTCATCAGCTCGACCGCCAGTTCCGAGCGATCGGATTTCGGCAGCGCCTGCACGACGGTCACCGGCGGCGTCTGAGGTGCCGCGAGCACCCGCTCGCGCACCGCGAGCTCGAGCCGGTCGCGTTGCGCGGCAACGACTTCCGATGCGGCCAGTACCCCGCGCCCGTCGGAGAGGGTGATCGGCTCGCCGACCCGGATGCGGCGCACCGTGGCGGCGTGCCTGCCCTCCGGGCCGTCGAGCACCGCGACCGCGCCCGGCTCGGGCACCTCGTCGAGGTAGAAGACCGTCGCGGCCACCTAGCGCCCGCTGAAGGACGCGCGCAGTCGCGCGAACAGGCCGCTGTTGTGCTCGGATTGCGCCGACATCACTTCGGCGCGTTCCCGCTCGCGCAGTCCCTTGTACTTGCGCAACAGTTCGGTCTGCTTGCTGTCCAGCTTGGCCGGGATCACGATGTCCAGATGCGCCAGCAGGTCGCCGCGCGCGCTCGAGCGCAGCCGCGGCATGCCGTGCCCGCGCAGCACCGAGATCTCGCCGGGCTGGGTGCCCGCCGGAATACTCAACTCGGTCGGGCCGTCCAGGATGGTGTCGATCACGACGGTGGTGCCGAGCGCCGCGTCCACCATCGGCACCCGGATGGTGCAGTGCAGATCGTCCCCGTCCCGGACGAATACGTCGTGCGGCTGCTCCACGATCTCGACGTAGAGGTCGCCCGCGTGACCGCCGCCGGGGCCGACCTCGCCCTGCGCGGCCAGCCGCACCCGCATGCCGTTCGCGACGCCCGCGGGGATCGGGGCCGCGATCTCGCGGCGCGCCCGCACCCGGCCGTCGCCACCGCATTTGTGGCACGGGTCCGGGATGGTCTCGCCCGCGCCGCGGCAGGTGGGGCACGGGCGCGAGGTCAGCACCTGGCCGAGGAAGGACCGCTGCACGGACTGGACCTCACCCGCGCCGCCGCAGGTTTCGCAGCGCACCGGCTTGGACTTGCCGTTGGTACCGGAGCCCTGGCAGATGTCGCACAGGATCGCGGTGTCCACGGTCAGGTGCTTGGTCACGCCGACCGCGCACTCGGCCAAGCTGAGCCGGGTGCGGATCAGCGAGTCGGCGCCGGGCTGGACGCGACCGCGCGGCTTGCGCGCACCGGCCGATCCGCTCATGCCGCCGAAGAACGCCTCGAACACGTCGCCGAGCCCGCCGAAGCCCGCGCCATTGAATCCGGCCCCGCCACCGCCGGATTCCAGCGGGTCGCCGCCCATGTCGACGATGCGCCGCTTCTCCGGATCCGACAGCACCTCGTAGGCGGCCGACACTTCCTTGAACTTGGCCTGCGCCGCCTCGTCGGGGTTGACGTCGGGGTGGAGCTCACGCGCCAGCTTGCGGTATGCCCGCTTGATCTCCTGGTCGGTCGCGTTCTTCGCGACGCCGAGCAGTCCGTAGTAGTCCCGTGCCACTTGAGTTCTCTAGTCCTTGGTCGTTCTCGACAGTGCCGCCGGTGCCCGCGCCGCTGTGAAGCGCGCCGACAACAGCATTAGTCTTGTGCACTCAACTTTATCCGGCCGAAAGATCGAGCGTAGCAGTGGCGTCGTCGCGTCAGCGCTCGGCGAGTACCTCGCCGATGTATCGGGCGACGGCCGCCACCGATGCGATCGTGCCCGGGTAGTCCATCCGGGTGGGCCCGAGCACCCCCATACCGCCGAGCACGGCGCCCGCCGCGCCGTAGCCGGTCGACACCACCGACGTGCCGCGCATCTGCTCGACCTGCGTCTCTTCCCCGATCCGCACCGTCACCGTCCCCGGTTGCTGGGCCGCGGCGAGCAGCTTGAGCACGATCACCTGCTCCTCGAGCGCCTCCAGAACCGAACGCAGCGAGCCGGGGAAACCGAAGTCGGCGGCGTTGCGGGTGAGGTTGGCGGTGCCGCCGAGCACCAATCGCTCCTCCGGGTGCTCCACCAGGGTCTCCACCAGCACCGTGGACACCCGCACCAGCACGTCGCGCAGCCGCACCGGAGCGTGCTCGGGCAGCTCGGCCACCGCCGCGGAGGCCGCGGCCAGGCGTTTGCCGTCCATCGCGCCGCCGAGCATGCCGCGCAGCGCGGCCAGATCCTCGTCGTCGACCAGCGCGCCGAGCTCCACCAGGCGCTGGTCGACCCGGCCGGTGTCGGTGATCACCACCAGCAGCAGGCGGGCGGGATTGAGCGCCACCACCTCGATGTGCCGCACCGTGGACGCCGACACCGTCGGATACTGCACGACGGCGACCTGCCTGGTCAGCTGAGCGAGCAAGCGGACGCCCCGGCGCAGCACGTCGTCGAGGTCGACACCGGACTCCAGGAACTCGAGGATCGCCCTGCGCTCCGCCGACGACAGCGGCTTCACCTCGGAGATCCGGTCCACGAACTGCCGATAGCCCTTGTCGGTGGGGATGCGGCCGGAACTCGTGTGCGGCTGGGTGATGTAGCCCTCGGCCTCGAGCACTGCCATGTCGTTGCGCACCGTCGCGCTGGAAACACCCAGGTTGTGCCGCTCGACCAGCGTCTTCGACCCGATCGGCTCCTTGGTCGCGACATAGTCCGCGACGATGGCGCGCAAGACCTCGAAGCGCCGATCCTCGGTGCTCGACATCGGCCGCACCTCCTCGCTCTCGTCTCCCATCACGCCGTACCCGGCGCCGACGTCCCGTGACCGCCGCGCATCGCGGGCCGACCACGGGTTCGTCCGTCGATCCAGTCTAATTGTCGGTAACCGGATCTCTCGCCTGCAACGGGGCGTGACGAGCTGCGCGACGCTCAGCGCGGAACGGCGGCGTCGATCACCGCGGCCACGGCGTCGGGCCGGGAGACCAGCGAGGCGTGCGAGGCCTCGATCTCACCGGTTCGAGCCGCCATGCGCTGGGCCATGAAGCGCTGGGAGGACGGCGGGATGACCCGGTCGTCGGCGGAGACCAGATACCAACTCGGAGTGCCGGACCACGCGGGCGGCCCGGACGGTTCCAGATTGGCCTTCACGGCGATGGAGCGCTGATGGACGATCATGTCGGCCGCGGTCTCCGGGCCGACGTCCTGGGCGAAGACGTCATGGAAGCTGGCGGGTGCGACATACGCGTCCAGGTTCTTCCCGGCCACACCCGTGACGTCGTCGACGAGCTTCACCTGCAGCGCGGGCGGCAGCAGCTGGCTGCCCGGGAAGCGGATCGGGTCGAGCTCGGCCTGCGCCACCTCGCCTTCCACCGGCGCGAAAGCCGCGATGTACACCAGCGATTCGACCTTCGGATCGTGCACGTTGCTGATCACGAAGCCGCCGTAGGAGTGCCCCGCCAGCACGACGGGACCGCTGATCGTGTCCAGCGTGCGCTGCACGGCGGCCGCGTCGTAGGCGGGCCCGCGCAGCGGATTCTCCGGCGTCACCACGCGGTAGCCGCGCTCGCGCAGCACGGCGGCGACACCGTCCCAGCTGGTGGTGTCGGCGAAGGCGCCGTGGACGAGCACGACGGTGGGCAGCGATTGCGCTCGCGCCGGCCCGGCCGCTGTAGTGGCGGCGAGCAGGAGGGCCAGCGCGGCCACGGCACGGCGCAGGTAACGTTTGTTCGGCATCGGGTCTCGGCTCCTCAGCTCTTCAGGAAGTCCAGCAGATCGGCGTCGAACGCCTTCTCGTAGTCGCCGCACAGGCCGTGCGGAGCGCCGGGGTACACCTTCAACTCGGCCCTCGGCAGCAATTTCGCCGTCTTGGCGCCCGCGGCGGCGAGCGGCACGATCTGGTCGTCGTCGCCGTGCGCCACCAGCACCGGGATCTCGATGCTCGGCAGCTCGGCGGTGAAATCGGTCTCGGAGAACGCCTTGACGCAGTCGAACGCGCCCTTGAGCCCCACCTGCATGCCCATCAGCCAGAAGTGGTCGCGCAGTCCTTGTGAGACCTTCGATCCGGTGCGGTTGGCGCCGTAGAACGGGATCGCCAGATCCTTCCAGAACTGCGAGCGGTCGGCGGCCACGCCCGCGCGGATGTCGTCGAACGCCTCGATCGGCGTCCCTTCCGGATTGCTCGCGGTCTTCAGCATCAACGGCGGGACCGCGCCGAGCAGCACCGCCTTGACCACCCGCGAGGCGCCGTGCCGGGACAGATACCTGGTCACCTCGCCGCCGCCGGTCGAGTGCCCGACCAGAATCGCGTCCTTGATGTCCAGCTCGTTCAGCACCGCGGCGAGGTCGTCGGCGTAATGGTCCATGTCGTGCCCGTCCCACACGTCGCTCGAGCGTCCGTGCGCGCGCCGATCGTGGGCGATGGCGCGATAGCCGTTGCTCGCCACCAGTTTCATCTGGTTGTCCCAGGCGTCCCCGTTCAGCGGCCAGCCGTGGCTGAATACCACCGGACGTCCGGTACCCCAGTCCTTGTAGTAGATCTCGACGCCATCGGTGGTGGTGATCGTCGGCATGACAGTTCCCTTCGATCTGTACGGATGTCGGGTGAACCGGGGATCGATCTTGGTCGACCGACAGCGTATGACGGGCGGCCGCCGGAGAAACGACTCTGCGTGCACGATCTTCGGCTCAGAATGCACGGCCCGGTCGGCGGGTTCCATGCGAGGATTGCCGAATCTGTCTCATTTGCGACGGAGGCTGTGATGACGGTCGTGTTCAATTCGGACACCATCGCGCCGCACGAGCGGGCGGACGCGGTGGCCGCGGCAGTACAAGAGGCATCGGTCCCGTCCCATGTCGTACTGGACGGGCCGGACGAGCGTGTGCACGCCACGTTCGACGTGTGGTGGTTCGGCGAGGCGCGCATCGTGCGTGCCAGCACCTCGGGCATCCAGCTGATCCGGACGCCGAAGCAGGTCAGGACCTCCCCCGCGCCGGTACTGGCGGTCGCGGTGCAGCAGGCGGGCGACGGACGGTACGAGCAGGGTGACGTCCGTCGCGTCGTGCGACCGGGCGATCTGCACGTCATGGATCTGAACGCGCCCTACGACTTCAGCCGGCGCGGCGACGGGGCGTCGACCTGCCTGCACGTGCCGCTCGATCAGCTCGGCCTGCCCGCCGATCTGATCGGTCAGGCCGCCGCCAGAGTGCAGGACAGCCCGCACTACCGGCTGGTGGCCAACCACATCGTCCAACTGACCGCCGACGCGGACGCGCTCAGCGCCGACCCCGCGGCAGCCCTGTCGGGTTGCGCCAGCATCGAGCTGATCCGGGCACTGTTGTTGTCGGCGTGCGCCGACGACGGCTCCGTCGTCCCCTCCGACATCCTGCTGTCCCGGATTCGCGCCTATATCCGGCGCAATCTGGCGGATCCTGGTCTCGGCGCGGAACAGATCGCCAAGGCGCACAACATGTCGGTCCGGCAGCTCTACAAGATCTACGCGAACACGGAGTGCAGCCTCGAGCAGGGAATCATCAGCCAGCGTCTCGAGCGGGTACACGGCGATCTGACTCGTCCGGACCAGAAGCATCGGACGATCGCGATGATCGCGCGCCGCTGGGGCTTCCGCGATCCGTCACATTTCGCCCGGCGCTTCCGCGCCGCCTACGGGCTCACGCCACGGGAATGGCGCAGCACCGCCCTCGCCCCGGACGAGGCGTAATGGTCAGCCGCAGGTTTTCGCCTGTTTGCCCGCGAGCGCATCGAGACCGAGCATCGCCAGCAGCGACTCACAGTCGGCGGCGTTCTCCGCGTAGCTGGCGACAGTGCGGGCGGCGACGGCGCACTGGCGCGCGTTTTCCGCTTTCTCCGCTGCTCGCGCCTCCGCGAACTCGCCTGGTTCATGGATAAGGGTCATACGTGGTGCCGAAGCCATGAGTCTCCTTGGGGTTGATCGCAGACTACGCGGCCGGTGCGCACCGAGTTACCGGAACGAGACATAAAGTGCATCGCGTTGACCCGACCGTGATCCGGCACGGGATCAGTCGAGCAGTTCACGGACGACGCCGTCCGCGAGCAGACGGCCGCGGTCGGTGAGGACGAGCCGGTCGTCCGCGGTGCGCACGGCGAGGCCATCAGCGACCACGCGATCGACGGCGGTGCGCGCGGAGGACGCCAGCTCGGCCAGCGGCAGGCCGGTGCGCAGCCGGACGGCGAGCATGACCCGCTCGGTGTAGCGCTCGTCCGCGCTCAGCGCCTCCCAGCCCGCGGCGGGCAGCCCGCCCGCGCCGACTCGATCGGCGTATCGAGCGGGGTGCTTCACGTTCCACCACCGCACGCCGCCGACATGACTGTGCGCGCCCGGTCCTGCGCCGAGCCAGTCGCCGCCGTCCCAGTAACCGAGGTTGTGCCTGCAGACCGCGGCGTCGCCCACGGCCCAGTTCGACACCTCGTACCAACCGAATCCGGCCGAGCGCAGTCGGGCGTCGATGCGCTCGTAACGTGCGGCGAGCACGTCGTCGTCCGGCGCGGGCAACTCGCCGCGGCGCACCCGCCTGGCCAGCGCGGTGCCGTCCTCCACGATCAGCGAATACGCCGATACGTGGTCGACGCCCGCGCCGAGCACCGCGTCGAGGCTGGCGTCCAGATCGGCGTCGCGCTCACCCGGTGTTCCGTAGATCAGATCGAGGTTGACGTGCTCGAATCCAGCGGCACGCGCCTCCAGCGCGGCGGCCACCGCGCGGCCGGGGGTGTGCGTGCGATCGAGCACTTTCAACACGTGCGCCGCGGCGGACTGCATGCCCAGCGACACCCTGGTGAACCCGGCCGCCCGGATGCGCTCGAAGAATTCCGGCGAGGTGGATTCCGGATTGGACTCCGTGGTGACCTCGGCCCCGGCGGCGAAGGTGAACTCGGCGCGCACGGCGTCCAGCACCGAGGCGAGCCCGTCGCCGCCCAGCAGGGAGGGCGTCCCTCCGCCGACGAAGACGGTGGAGACTTCCGGCGTCGCGGTGGGCAACGCCGCGAACTGTTGCGCGGCGGTCGCCAGCTCGCCGCGCAACGCCGCCAGCCACGACTGCGGGGAGGCCGAACTGCCGAGCTCCCCCGCGGTGTAGGTGTTGAAGTCGCAGTAGCCGCACCGCGTGGCGCAGAACGGCACGTGCACGTAGATCCCGAACGGCCCGTCGCCGAAGTCGCGTAGCACCGGCGCGGAGGTGTCGGTGCTCGCGGTAGCGGCGGAAGAACTCACCTGTCCAGTGTGAACGTCGCCGCGACCGCGCCGACGGCCGGGACTCCGCTACCGGCCCTTCAGTCCGCCACGACCGGAGTGTTCTGGTTCGCGGTGAGCAACCAGCGGCCGTCCTCCTTGGACATCACGTACATCGGGCTGCCTTCGCTCTCCAGAACGCCCGCGTCGGTGAAATAGCGCTGGCGCACCTTCACCGCCGCCACGTCCGGGCGGATGAACAGCACGTGCTCGACCTCGTAGGTCGCCGTGCCGTGTGCGGTGGCACCGGGCAGCACCTGCGCGGTGAACTCCGCTATGGCCGCCCGTCCGAAGAGACGTTTGCCGTGTCCGGTAGTCCAGATCGCGTCCTCCCGGAACAGCGCGACGAATTCGTCGACGAGCTCGTTGCGCTGGGCGTGCTGGACGCTCGCGACCACCGCGCGGATGGCTTCGAGCTCGCCGGTGGCGTCGACAGTTGTGGTACTCATGACGCCGAGCGTCCAACCTCCACTTCACTCGAGGTCAAGCGAGGTGCGCAGTGTCACAGACGGTGCGGTCGCCGTATCACGCGCCTGGTTGGGGCTCGCAACTATGACTGCCGTCACAAACTGAGCGGAACGTCCAGGGGATTTCCCGCAGATTCCCGGGAAATACCGGACGCAGGGTCGGAAGGCCATCGCTGACGTGGCACAATTGGCCGCATGCGCGCTTTGGAGATTCGACTGGTGGCCCGTCGCCACGTCGATTACAAGCGCGTCTGTAGCGCCTGCTGTCTGCCCGGTTCCCTCCGGTAGTTCAGCGCGCCCGATCCCCGGGTCCCCGGCGATCCCGACTTCATCGGCCCGCTGACACCGCAGGCGTGAGTCAGCCCCTCGCGCCCCTCAGCAGGATGTACCACCCACCCCGCAGGAGCGACCCCATGACGTCGAGCACCGACGCCGGTCCGACCGATCAGCCCACGCCCGAATCCCAGCCGGAGCGCCGCGCGCGCCCCGAACGCCCGGCCTCCGAACGCCGGGTCCGCCCGGATCGGCCGCGTCCCGAGGCGACCACGACCGGACCGCGCGTGCGCACCGGCAAGCCCGTGCGCCGCAAGGCCGAGGGTCAGTGGGCGCTGGGTTACCGCGAGCCGCTGAACCCGAACGAGCAGTCCAAGAAGGACGACAACCCCCTCAACGTCCGCGCCCGCATCGAGAACATCTACGCCAAGACCGGCTTCGACGGCATCGACAAAGGCGACCTGCGCGGCCGGTTCCGCTGGTGGGGTCTGTACACCCAGCGCGAGCAGGGCTACGACGGCACCTGGACCGGTGACGAGAACATCGATCTGCTCGAGGCCAAGTACTTCATGATGCGCATCCGCTGCGACGCCGGCGCGCTGAACGTCGCGCAACTGCGCACGCTGGGCGGGATCTCCACCGAGTTCGCCCGCGACACCGCGGATCTGTCCGACCGGGAGAACGTGCAGTACCACTGGATCGAGGTGGAGAACGTCCCGGAGATCTGGAAGCGGATCGAGGCGGTCGGCCTGAAGACCACCGAGGCGTGCGGCGACTGCCCGCGCGTGGTGCTCGGGTCTCCGCTGGCCGGCGAGTCGCTGGACGAGGTCATCGACCCGACGCCCGCGATCGAGGAGATCGTGCGCCGCTACATCGGCAAGAAGGAGTACTCCAACCTGCCGCGCAAGTTCAAGACCGCGATCTCCGGCCAGCAGGACGTGGTGCACGAGATCAACGACGTCGCGTTCGTCGGTGTCGTGCATCCCGAGCACGGCCCCGGTCTGGACCTGTGGGTCGGCGGCGGGCTGTCCACCAACCCGATGCTCGCCAAGCGGGTGGGCGTGTGGGTGCCGCTGGACGAGGTGCCGGACGTGTGGGAAGCCGTCGTATCGGTGTTCCGCGACTACGGCTACCGCCGCCTGCGCACCAAGGCGCGCCTGAAGTTCCTGATCAAGGACTGGGGCATCGAGAAGTTCCGCCAGGTGCTGGAGGACGAGTACCTGAAGCGCAAGTTGATCGACGGCCCCGCGCCCGAGCAGCCGACCAAGCCGATCGACCACGTCGGCGTGCAGCGGCTGCGCAACGGACTCAACGCGGTCGGCTTCTCCCCCATCGCGGGCCGGGTGTCGGGCACCGTCCTGACCAAGGTCGCCGACGCGGTCGAGCGGATCGGCTCCGATCGCGTCCGGTTCACCCCGTACCAGAAGCTGATCGTGCTCGACGTTCCCGACGACAAGGTCGACGCGCTGATCGACGAGCTGGAACCCCTCGGCCTGCAGGCGCGGCCCTCGCTCTGGCGGCGGAATCTGATGGCCTGCACCGGTATCGAGTTCTGCAAACTCTCCTTCGCCGAGACGCGCAAGCGCTCCCAGGCGCTGGTGCCGGAGCTGGAGGAACGGCTGGCGGATCTGAACGCGCAGCTGGATGTCCCGATCACGATCAACATCAACGGTTGCCCGAACTCCTGCGCCCGCTCGCAGATCGCCGACATCGGGTTCAAGGGCCAGCTGGTCGACGACGGCACCGGGAATCAGGTGGAGGGATTCCAGGTTCACCTCGGCGGCAGCCTCGGCTTCGACAGCGCGTTCGGGCGCAAGCTGCGCCAGCACAAAGTGACCACCGGGGAACTCGGCGACTACATCGACCGGGTGGTGCGCAACTTCGTCAAGCAACGTTCGGACGGCGAACGGTTCGCCCAGTGGGCGGTCCGCGCCGACGAGGCCGACCTGAGATAAGTGTCGACGGGAGATCAATTGTGACAACCGAACTCGCGGAAAAGCTGTCCGAGGACGAGCTCCGCGCCATCGCCGCGCGCGGCGCCGCCGAACTCGACGGCGCCTCGGCGACCGAACTCCTGCGGTGGACCGAGGACACCTTCGGCACGAACTACATCGTGGCCTCCAACATGCAGGACGGCGTGCTGGTGCACCTGGCCGCGGGCGTGCGCGCCGGCGTCGACGTGCTCTTCCTGGACACCGGCTACCACTTCGCCGAGACCATCGGCACCCGGGACGCGGTGGAGGCCGTGTACGGGGTGAACGTGGTCAACGTCCGG
Source organism: Nocardia sp. NPDC051900 (assembly GCF_044452545.1). Classification (NCBI taxonomy): domain Bacteria; kingdom Bacillati; phylum Actinomycetota; class Actinomycetes; order Mycobacteriales; family Nocardiaceae; genus Nocardia; species Nocardia sp. NPDC051900. Next base: position 403,304 of record NZ_JBITBU010000001.1, read on the forward strand.
CCGGAACACTCCGTTGCCGAACAGGATCGGCTGCTGGGCAAGGATCTGTTCGCCCGCGAGCCCAACGAGTGCTGCCGGTTGCGCAAGGTCGTCCCGTTGCAGAAGTCGCTCGCGGGCTACAACGCCTGGGTCACCGGCATCCGCCGGGTGGAGGCGCCGACCCGGGCGAACGCGCCGCTGATCTCGTTCGACGAGGCGTTCGGCCTGGTGAAGATCAACCCGATCGCGCCGTGGTCGGACGACGAGATGCAGGACTACATCGAAAAGCACGGCATCCTCGTCAATCCCCTGGTGGAGGAGGGGTATCCGTCCATCGGCTGCGCTCCGTGCACACGGAAGCCGGAGCCGGGAGCCGATCCGAGAAGCGGCCGTTGGGCCGGCCTCGCCAAGACCGAATGCGGGTTGCACCAATCATGACTGAAACGATTCGTAGCGAACGTTCGCTCGGTATTACCGATTTCGACACTCTCGCCGCGCTGGAATCCGAGGCGATCCACATCTTCCGCGAGGTGGCGGGCGAGTTCGAGCGGCCGGTGATCCTGTTCTCCGGCGGCAAGGACTCCACCGTGCTGCTGCATCTTGCGCTCAAGGCGTTCTGGCCCGCGCCGCTGCCGTTCGCGCTGCTGCACGTGGACACCGGGCACAACCTGCCCGAGGTGCTCGAGTTCCGGGACAAGGTGGTCGAGCGCTACGGCTTGCGCCTGCACGTGGCGAAGGTGGAGGACTACCTGGCCGACGGCAGGCTCACCGAGCGCCCCGACGGCATCCGCAACCCGCTGCAGACCGTCCCGCTGCTGGACGCGATCAGCGAGCATCGGTTCGACGCCGTGTTCGGCGGCGGCCGTCGCGACGAGGAGCGCTCGCGCGCCAAGGAGCGGATCTTCTCGCTGCGCAACGCCTTCGGGCAGTGGGACCCGAAGCGACAGCGCCCCGAGCTGTGGAACCTGTACAACGGGCGCCACGCGCCGGGCGAGCACGTGCGCGTGTTCCCGCTGAGCAACTGGACCGAGCTGGACATCTGGCGCTACATCGCCCGCGAGGACATCGACCTGGCGAGCATCTACTACGCGCACGAGCGTCCGGTGTACCTGCGCGACGGCATGTGGATGACGCCCGGCGTGTGGGGCGGCCCGCGTGAGGACGAGGTGCTGGAGACCAGGTCGGTGCGGTACCGCACCGTGGGCGACGGATCCTCCACCGGCGCCGTGCTTTCCGACGCGGCCGACAACGAGGCGATTCTCGCCGAGGTCGCTGCGTCCCGACTGACCGAACGTGGCGCGACCCGCGGCGACGACCGCGTCTCCGAAGCCGCGATGGAAGACCGCAAACGAGAGGGTTATTTCTGACATGTCCGACCTATTGAGGCTGGCCACCGCCGGTTCTGTCGACGACGGCAAGTCCACTCTGGTCGGACGCCTGCTCTACGACACGAAATCCGTTCTGGCCGACCAGATCGACGCCGTCACCCGCGCGTCGGTGGACAAAGGTCTCGCCACCCCGGATCTCTCGCTGCTCGTGGACGGGTTGCGCGCGGAACGCGAACAGGGCATCACCATCGATGTCGCCTACCGCTACTTCGCCACTCCGCGCCGCTCGTTCGTGCTCGCGGACACCCCCGGGCACGTGCAGTACACCCGCAACACCGTGTCCGGCGCGTCCACCGCGCAGCTGGTGATCCTGCTCGTCGACGCGCGCAAGGGCGTCATCGAGCAAACCCGCAGGCACGCCGCCGTGCTCGCGCTGCTCGGTGTGCCGAAGCTGGTGCTCGCGGTGAACAAGATCGATCTGGTGGACGACGCCGCCGCGGTGTTCGCCGCCATCTCCGCGGAGTTCAACGAGCTCACCAGCACGCTGGGCTGGTCGAGCGAGGACGTGCTGGAGATCCCGGTCTCGGCGCTGCACGGCGACAACATCGCCACCCGGTCGGACAACACCCCGTACTACGACGGTCCGTCGCTGATCGAGCACCTGGAATCGGTGCCGGTCGACGCCGACAGCACCGGCGATCACGAGCTGGGCCTGCGGTTCCCGGTGCAGTACGTGATCCGGCCGCGCACCGCCGAGCACCCGGACTACCGGGGCTACGCGGGACAGATCGCGGCGGGCGCGGTCGCTCCCGGCGACGAGGTCGTGGTGCTGCCGTCGGGCATCCGCACGACCGTGGAGCGGATCGACACCCCCGACGGCGAGCTGGCGGTGGCGCAGGCCGGACGCAGCGTCACGCTGATCCTGGCCGACGAGGTCGACATCTCGCGGGGCGACATCATCGCCGCGGCCGCCGACGCGCCCGAGCCGATCGACACCTTCGACGCCACCGTGTGCTGGCTGGGTGACAAGCCGCTGCGCCCCGGTGCGCGGCTGCTGCTCAAGCACGGCACCCGGACCACCCAGGCGATCGTCGGCGCGCTGCTGGAGCGCTTCGACGAGCAGCGCCTCGCGGCCGACCCGAACCCGGAGTCGCTGGAGCTCAACGACATCGGGCGCATCTCGGTGCGGGTCGCCGAGCCGATCGCGGCCGACGACTACCGAGCCAACCGGCACACCGGCAGCTTCCTGCTGATCGATCCGGCGGGCGGCAACACGCTGGCGGCCGGTCTGGTCGGTGACGTGCTGACCGCCGTCGAGGTCGGTACCGGGGCCTGACATGGCGGTGTCGCGAGCCGTGTTCGGCGCCCCGCCGGTCCTGGGCGCTGTCGCCCCGGCGGGCGGTCCGGGCTGCGCGACTTCCCGGAGCGCCCCTGGGCTCGACGGCAGCCCGGCGCGACCGCCCGCGCTGATCGCGGTGGCCCACGGCAGCCGCGATCCGCGGTCGGCTGCAACCGTCGCGGAGGTGGTCGGCGCCGTCGCCGCCGCTCGTCCGGACCTCGACGTCAGGACGGCGTTCCTCGATCTCACCGCCCCGTCGGTCGAACAGGTGGTGGATGCCGTCGCCGCTGACGGGCACACGCACGCGGTGGTGACGCCGCTGCTGCTCGGCAGCGCCTTCCACGCCAGGGTCGATCTGCCCGGCCTGCTCGCCGCGGCCCGCGCGCGCCATCTCGGGTTGCGCCTGACCCAGGCCGACGTGCTCGGCGTGGACGCCGGACTGGTCGGTGCGCTGCGCGACCGTGTCCTCGCCGCCGGCGCCGGGCGCCGCTTCACGGATCGGCGCCTTGGCGTCGCGGTCGCGGCGGTCGGATCGTCGTCGGCGGCGGCCAACGCCCGGACCGCCGAGGTGGCCACCCGCCTGGCCGACCGCACCGGCTGGCGCACCGAGATCTGCTTCGCGACCACCGAACCGTCGGTCACCGAGGCGATTTCGCGACTGCACGCTCGCGGCGCCGAGCACGTGCTGGTCGCTCCCTGGTTCCTCGCACCCGGATTACTGACCGATCGCCTCGTCGACGCGGCGCCGGAGGCGATCCACGCCGATGTGCTCGGCGCGCATCCGGCCCTCACCGAGGTCATCCTGGATCGCTATCACGCGGCGATCGCGGATACTCGCGCGCTCTCGGCCTGACCGGGCGTTCGCGGCGGTTCCCGGGCGGGCGCGCCCGCGTGACGCTGTCGCGTGCTAGGAACGTGGCATGGCCGAGTCGTTCCGCACCACCTCCTGCGCCAGCCACGGACATCCCGAGTTCACCATTCTCTTCACCGAGCCGCGGCTGCCCGGCATGGAGAACTGGCTGCTGTCGTATCTGGAGTCCACCGTCGCGGCGGGCACGCGCTACCACCCCGGCGAGACGATCCGGATCGGCTGGAATCTGGTCCGGGTGCGCGGTCGCGACGACGGCACATTGGGGCTGGCCGAACGCACCGACGCGCAGACCTGGGCCGAGCAGATCGACCGCACCCTGCGCGATGTGTGGTACCAGCGCGAAGTGGCGGCCGGGGTCGGCCTCACCGATCGCCTCGACTTTCCCGGCGAGGACCAGCGAGTCACCATCTCGTCGTGCGGACTCGAATCACCGGTCCTGGTGCTGGCGCGCACCGAGCCGGACGACTCCGAGTCCTCCGGTTGGTCGGTGGAATGCTTCGAAGACCACGCGCACCGGTCGTCGTACTACACCACCCTGCTGGAGCTGGCCACCGCCATGCCGTTCGCGGTGCAGTTCTTCGCCCTTCCGGTAGCGACCACGGTGCTGATCGAAAGCCCCGAGATCACGCCCACCGGCACCATCCGGCCGCACATCGTGGACGCCGAAGGCGTGGAGCTGTCCCCGGTCCCGGGTTCCTACCTGGACTACCTGGTCAACGGTTCACCGGCCGACTAGTCGCCCGGGCCGAGCAGATCCGCCACGAGGTGGCGCGCGGTAGTGACGCCCCACTCGTCACCCATCTGCCGCGCCGTGTGCGCCGCGGCGATCACCGCGTCCAGTTCGAACGCGACGGCGTCGGCGCTGCGCGCACCGAAATGGCCCTGGTCCTGTGCCCGGCGAATCTCCTTGATCAGGAACGCGAGCCAGTCCCCGCGGTCTTCGGCGATGGCGTCACGCACGGGTCCCGGCCTGCTGTCGAACTCGGCGAGGGTCGCGACGCGGAAGCACCCGCCGGGGAATGCCGGGTCGGCCACCTGACCCAGCCAGCGCTCGACCAGGGCGCGCAGGCGCGGTAGTCCGGCCGGCTCGCTCAGGCTCGGCGTGATGACTTCATCGATGAAGACCTGCCGCGCGGACTTCACCGCCGCGATCTGCAGGCTCTCCTTGCTGCCGAAAAGGGTGGCGATGCCGCTCTTGCTGAGTCCCAGGTCGGTGGCCAAGCGGCCGATGCTGAGGCCGGTGAGGCCCTCGACAGACGCTACGTCGGCGGCGTGGCGGGCGATCGACGCACGCGCCCGCGCGCCCTTGGCCAGGCGCTGATCGGTGCCGCGCGGCTGGTCACGTGTGGTGACGGACTCGGTCATGAGGTCATTCTCCCACTTCGCTATTGCACATACGAACGTATGGTCGTATTTTAATTGAACGAACGATCGTGCGTTTTGTATCATCTACTAAGGACTTCCCCATGACCGACGCGTCCGTGCGGCTCGACAGCCCACCGACCGCGACCGCGGCCACGCGCACCTTGCTGATCGCCTGCGGCGCCGCCTTCATCGCCTTTCTCGATCTCTCCGTCGTCAATATCGCCTTCCCGTCGATCGCCAGGGACTACCCCGGCACGGCGACCGCCGCGCTGACCTGGGTCGTCAGCGGCTACGCGGTCGCTTTCGCCGCGTTGCTCACCCCGGCCGGACGTCTCGCCGACGCGCTCGGCCGCCGCAGGCTGTTCCTCGGCGCGCTGGCCGGTTTCGCCCTCACCTCCCTGCTGTGCGGGCTCGCCCCGACAGCGGGCTGGCTCATCGCGGGCCGGGTGCTGCAAGGCGGCGCGGCGGCGCTGATGGTGCCGTCCGCTCTCGGCTTGGTGCTCGCCGCCACGCCGCGGGAGAAGATCGGCGCGGCCATCGGAGCCTGGTCGGCCGCGGGCGGGTTCGCCGCGGTCGTCGGTCCCGCACTCGGTGGCGCGCTGGTCGAAGGATTCGACTGGCGGGCGGTTTTCGTCATCAACGTTCCGGTGGCCCTGCTGCTCATCATGGCGGCGGCGCGCGTTCCGGCCCCCGACGACCGTCGATCCGGCGGTGCGCTGCCGGATCCGCTCGGCACCCTCGCGGTTGGCGCTCGGGCTGGGCGGGCTGGTCGCGGGCGTCACCGAAGGGCAGCGCTGGGGGTGGACCTCGGCGGGGACACTGACCGCGCTGATCGGCGGCGGACTGCTGGTCGTGGCCGCCCTCATCCGTTCGGCGCGCCATCACGAACCCGCGATCGCGGTCGACCTGTGGCGCAGCAAGTCCTACGCGCTGGCCAACGCCACCTCGTTCGTCTTCGGCGCGGCCATGTTCGCCTGGCTGCTGTCGGGACCGCTGTTCCTGGACGCGATCTGGGACTACTCGGTGCTCGGCTCCGCAGGAGCCATGACCATCGGAGCGGTCGCGTCGATGGTGACAGCGACCGTCGCGGGCCGGATCGGCTCGGCGACGGCCAGGCGGTGGCTCGGCGTGCTCGGTGCGCTGATGTTCGTGGCGTGCACCGCGTGGATGAGCACGGATGCCTTCGGCGCCACTCCAGCCCTGTGGTCGGCGTGGATTCCGGCCGGTGTGCTCGGCGGCGGCGGCATCGGTTTCGTCGTCACGGTGCTGGGCACCGCGGCGGCCGGTGCTCTTCCGCCGCAGCAGTTCGCCGCAGGCACCGGCATGAATCTGACCGCGCGGCAAGTAGGCGGGGCGCTCGGCGTGGCCGTGCTCGCCGCCGTGTTCGCGGCGCGTCCCGACGATCCACTCGGCGCGTTCCACATCGTCTTCGCCGTGTGCGCGGGCATCGCCGCCGTGGCCGCTTGCCTGGCGGCGCTACCGGCCCGCACTCCGTCCTTCTCCGTCGACAACTAGGAATCAGCGTGAGCGACAACGATATTCGTACCGAAGAGAACGATCCGCTGCTGCTGCCGCCCGCGGAACAGCGGCGTCTGCTCGCCGCCGCCCCGTGGCAGCGCTACGCGGTGCTCGGCGACTCCATCGCGCAGGGCGTCGGCGATCCGAGCCCGGGTTACGAATTCGCGGGCTGGGCCGACCGCGTCGCGGCCGTGCTCACTTCGGTTCGCCCGGATCTGGCTTACCTGAACACCGGCCGGATCGGCGCCACCTCCGCCCAGGTCATCGCCGAGCAGTTGCCCTCCGTACTCGAATTCCGTCCGGATCTCGTGCATCTCAGCTGCGGCGGCAACGACCTGTTCCTGCCGGGCGGCGACCTCGCCGAATTGCGTTCCAACCTGGACACGCTGTTCGGAACGCTGGCCCGCACCGGAGCGCAGATCGTGACCTTCACCCTCGCCGACGTCTGGGAAATCGAGCGCATGGCGCCGATGCGTCCGATGCGCGACCGGATGGCCGCGCTCAACGACCTGGTCCGCGAACTGGCCGCCCGCTACGACGCGCTCCTGCTGGAACTATGGGACCACCCGCTGCGCCTGCGGCCCGACCTGATGAGCGCCGACCTCATCCACTTCAGCATGAGCGGTCACGCCGTACTCGCCTCGGACATGGTGCGCACGCTGGCCGGACACGTTCTCGTGTCGCGCTGACCGGACACGTGGCGGAGGCGCCGGCGGTCGGGTGCCTCCACCACATCTCGAAAGGCGGACAACCGAGTGCAATGCGCTGTGGGCGCCGATCGAGGCGAACGACGCCACCGCTCCGTTCCAGGATCACGGCGGTATTCGAGGACGACACGCCCCGTCTCCGGCCAGGCCCTCGCGGGCAGCGACCGAACCCGGGTCCGCTGCGACGGCGGAGCAACCCGCATTCGATGCCTGCGATCTACCCAGGACAGTGTCATGGTGCCGCGCCGGACCGGCCGTCCGATCCGTACCGTTCGACCAGTTCGGCGCCGAGGCCGGCCAATTCGGCGCGGACCTCGGGCGGGCCGAGGACCTCGATCGAGGCGCCCCAGCCCGCCAGCTGCTGGGCCAGCATCCAGGCGGTGGGAGCGGTGACGCGAACCTGGATGCGGCCGTCGGCAACCGGACCGTCCACAACACAGTTCCGCCCCTGCTGGTCATGCAGGATCGGCAACAGACGCTCGGAGATCAACACGGTGGCGGCGAGGGTCGCGCGCCGCTGCTCCATCTCCTCGACCACCTGTTCCCAGGCGCCGGCGAGATCGAAATCCGCTGGGCGGTGGGCCGGTTGACCGGTGCAAGACGCCTCGGAGATCCGATCGACGCGAAAAGTCCGCTGACCCCGCTCGGTTCCGGCTATCAGGTACCAGACACCGTCCTTGTCGGCCAGGCCCCAGGGATCGACGAGACGCTCGGACCGCTTTCCGGTCCGGTTCGCATAGCGCAGCCGGACCTTTTCCCGCTGCACGACAGCGCGTTGCAGCAGCGACACCAGCGGGGGCAGCTCGCGATCGGTCGCACCCCAGCGCGCGGGATCGATCACCACCGCATCGGCCGCCGCCTCCGCTTCGCCGCGAAAGGTCTGCGGCAGCGCGCGCACCAGCTTGCGCAGCGCCGACTTGGCTTCCGGCACCGCGCCCGCGGAGGGACCCGCCAAGAGGAACAGCGCCCGCGCCTCGCCCGCCGTCAGCCCGGTCAGATCCGTGCGCGCACCGCCCACCAGCGACCAGCCGCCGCCACGCCCCGGCTGCGGATACACCGGCACCCCTGCGGCCGACAGCGCCTCGAGATCCCGGCGCGCGGTGGCGACCGAGGTCTCGAGCTCCGCCGCGACCTGCGCGGCCGTCACCCGCCCTCGGGTCTGCATCATCAGCAGGATCGCCACCAATCGGTCCGCTCGCATACGCCCAATTCTTCCGTCAAAAGTGCTCATTCGGTGCGCACTTTTACTCGGATGATGGATCTACGAGTACGGATGAGAACGATTCGAAGGAGACCACCATGCTGCGCGGAATGGCGACGAGCACCTTCTACGCCGACGACCTCGAGGCCGCCAAGGACTGGTACGCGCGGTTCTTCGGCGCCGAGCCCTACTACCAGGTGCCCAACGGCTACTACGAGTTCCGCATCGGCGACTACCAGCACGAATTCGGCATCGTGAACCGCGCCTACGCGCCCGCCGGAGCGCGCAACGCCCCCGGCGGCGCGATCGTCAACTGGCACGTCGACGACGTGCGGGCGACATTCGACCGGCTGCTGGAACTCGGCGCGACCGTCTACGATCCCATCACCCCGCGCGGCAACGGAGAGGGCTTCGTCACCGCCGCCGTTGTGGACCCGTTCGGCAACGTCCTCGGCCTCATGTCCAACCCGCACTACCTCCAGATACTCGCGGAGACCGGTCCCGCGTAATGCAGTAGTACGGCGGCGTGCTGCCCGTATCCTCTCGACGGACACCACGCCGCGCACTCCGGGCGCGTCCCGCTCGAAGCGGACCCGATCGGAAGATCAGGGACGGAACCAGCGTTCCAGGACGGTGGCGACGCCGTCGTCCAAGACGTGGCCGGTCACTTCGTCCGCCAGGTCGCGAACGTCCGTGGGCGCGTTCGCCATCGCGACCGAGTGCGCCGCCCAGCGCAGCATTTCCCGATCGTTGTAGCCGTCGCCGATGGCCAGCGTCGCTTCGTCCGGGACACCGAGTGCGATGCGGAGCTGTTCCAGCGCCCAACCCTTCGACACGCCCTGACGGCAGACGGTGAGCCACGGCCCGAACTCGCCGTGCACCCAGCTCGCGCCGGGCACACGCAAGGACCGCAGCGCCAGCAACATCTCCTCCAGCGAACCATCCGGCAGCCAGCCGTTCAGTCGCGGGGTCGGTTCGCTGCTCAACGCGTGATGGTCGACGAGCAGATACTCGCCGAGCGAGAATTCGCCGGGACTCGCTCCGGTGGCCCAGGTGCCGATGCCGACCTTCTCCACGGCGAAGATCATCGCGGGAAACAGCGCGCGCAGCGCGGTGATCGCGGGCGCAGGGTCGAACGCCTGGATCGCCACCGGTTCGCCCCTGGCCACGTCGATCTGCACTGCGCCGTTCGAGCAGAGGGCATGTCCGTCGCGCAGACCGAGTTCGGTGAGCACCGGACGTGTGGTCAGCAGCGTGCGTCCCGTGGTGATCACGACATGCGCACCCGCCGCCACGGCCGCGCGCACCGCCGCGACCACCCGCGCACTGATCGGTGTTCCCGTATCCAGCAGCGTCCCGTCTACGTCCAGCGCGATCAGCTGGGGACCCCCGGATGCCATCAACCCATTGTGCCTCGCGGCCGCCGCACCCGCCGTCGAATCCGGCGCGACCAGACCCGCACCGCCACCGGGCAATTCACCGTCCGGGACTGGGCCGCTATCGACCGCGCCCTCCGCCGCCGACACCGCCCGCACCTCCGGCGCCTCCTCTGGACGACCCGCCTGCCGACCCACCGATCGAGCCGGATCGGCCCGGCGAGCCGCCGAACGACGAAGCGCCCGAGGGGTTCCCACCCGAGTGGCCGCCCGCCGACGACGCGCCGCCCGGCCGCCCGCTCGATGAATTACCGGCCGACGCCCCCGAGCCGTGGGCCGACGAAGTGTCAGCCGAGCCGCCGGCGGACGAGCCATGGGTCGACGGAATACCGGCCGACCCGTCCGACGACGAGTTACCGGCCGGCCCAGCCGAAGACGATCCGTGCGTCGTGGAGTGCCCGGAGGACCCTCCCCACGACGATCCACCGGTCGACCCGCCCGGCGAGTCGTCGGAGGATTCGTGCGCGGTGGAATCGTTCGTCGAGCCACCGCTCGACGCGCTCCCGCCGGACGAGGTGGATGTTCCGTCGGTCCCCACGGACGAGGAACTCCCGGGGCTCGCCGGCCCGGAAGAGGACGAATTCGATGCGGAGGGTTCGCCGTGCTCGCCCGTTGCCGTACCGCCGCCCGGCGAGTCCGACCTTCCGGTCGACGGACTGCCCGCAGAACTCCCCGGCGCCGTCCCCTCCGCAGGCTTCGAGCCGTTCTGCGATACCGGACCGGCGGAGCCCGGCGTGCCCGACCAGGGAGCGGATACCTGCCCCGGCGCGGGCGGCTGTCCGGGCAGATCAGACCCGGGTGCCTGCCCCGGCAGCGGCAGACCAGGAGCCGGTCCGGGAACGGGCGGCTGCACGATGTCTCCGGGCACGGGACGAACCACCGGAGCGAACGGCAATGGATTCACGAAATAGGCGGGATCGCCATATCCCCGGTAGCGCAGGCCCCCAGGGGCGCAGCAGTTTCGCGGATCCCGGTGCGAGCCGATCCTGGACTCGGCCACCGACGGACCGTAACCGGTGCTGCGCGGAACAGGTGTGATGAATCGGGTATACGCGGAAGTCGGCTGCGATAGCAGCGAGGGCAGCGCCCGGCCCGAGTTCGATGCGGCGGGCACGGCCATCCGGGACCAGGCGTCGGCGAGGTGCTCGCTTCCGACGTCGACCAGCAGACTATCGGTCGGGAAACTGATTTGGGGAAGATGCTCGAGCATCGGCGCCAGCTCGGGAACCATGGATCCGCCGAAGACGGTCACGGCCGACATGGCCACCGCGGAGACCACCGCGGCACTGGAGAACACCGCCACGCGAGGCGCGGCGGCGCGGCGGTCCGACGCACCGAGCGCCATGGTGCGCGCCGCCATCAGCGCGGCGCCCGCGGCGATCGTCTGCCCCGGATCGGCCGAAATCAGCACGGGCCGGCCGAGTTCGGCGAGCGTGCGCGCTACCTCCGCAGGCCGCGACGCCCCTCCCACCAGCAGTACACGCCCGATATCGGAGAGCGTGATGCCCGCTTCCCGCACACAGTCGCGGACCAATTGGAGCGAGTCCTGCACATGCGCGGTACGCAGTCCGTCGATGTCGACGATCGATGTCATCGACAGTCCGGCGCGCGAGACGTCCGGGGCGTACCGCGCGATCATCGATCCCAGCGGCCTGCCGCCGAAATCGTGGGAGCGCGTCGGCTTCCCGATCATCGGATGGTTGTCCCAGTCGGGCCCGACGCGCACGACACTCACATCGAGGCTGGTGCCGCCGAGGTCGTAGATCAAGACGAAATCGGTATCCAGCGGGCCGTGCTCGTGTTCCAGCCATTCCGCCGCCGCGACGGGCTCGGGCACCAGCAGCACGTCGCTCGCCCCGGATAGGTCCAGCGCCTGGCGCAACAACGCGATCTGCTTGTCGGAATACACCGCCGGGTAGGTGGTCACGACGCCCGCCTCGGACGCGTCCGGCTCGACCGCCCTGAGCTCGTTGACCACCGCGGCGACGAGATTGGCCGGCGACCAGATGCGGCCGCCGACGATCACGGCCTCCGGATCACGGCTCAGATCGGCGAAATCCGTGACCGCCATGCTGAATTGCGGAATCCCGCCGAGGCGCAGTCCACCCGCGCTGTCGAAGGTCACCGCGGTGCGGCGAGACCGCACCGCCGGTCGTGGCCGATCCGCGCTGACCGAAGCCGTCACGGAATTCACTGCACCGATGCTGAAACCCAGACCTGTAGTCATTCGCTATCCCGTCAACGCACCGTGACCACGTCCATCACATGGCGTTCCCCTGTGGCCGCGGTCGTCTTCCAAACAGCCACCACAGGTTAGCTGTTTCGCATCGACGTGGATGCGCAATTGATACGGAATGTTCGACCGATAGCAATAATCGTCCGAATTGCCAGGTAGATACGAGTGGACGGCCGCGTCCAGCCCGCTCGACATCACGAATCAGACTGAGCCCACAGCATTTCCGCTACCATACAGCGATCTCGATATGAGGAGAAAATCCGACCGCTCGCCGGTTTGCCCCACCGAAAGCACACCGCTCGACGGACACCCACCGGTAGGTAACCAAACCCTTGCCAAATCCGTGCATCTCGGCACGCCACCACGAGACGGCATTCAATTGACACATCAACTAGATGTCCGATTACCGCCAGCACCCTCGTTCGCGTCCGGCTTGACTCGACATCGGGTCACACCACGGAGGTGCGATCGCGAGAGTGAGAGGAAATCGAACGATGGCAACACGGTTCGCGGAGCAGGTCGTCTTGGTCACCGGCGCGACCTCGGGCGTGGGCAAGGCCGTCGCGCTGCGGGTCGCGGGCGAAGGCGCCGCGGTCGTGCTCGGCGCACGCGGCAAGGACGCGGGTGAGCAGGTGGCCGCCGACATCCGCGCGGCCGGCGGGCGCGCGCTGTTCGTGCCGACCGACGTCACGGTGGAACAGGACGTGGCCCGGTTGACCGACGCCGCGGTATCCGAATTCGGCCGCCTGGACGCCGCGTTCAACAACGCGGGCGCGGTGCACGCCTTCGGCCCGGTCGCGGAGATCGACGAGGCGGATTGGCGCGCCGATCTCGAGCTCAATCTCACCAGCGTGTTCTACGGCCTGCGGCATCAGGTTCCCGCGCTGTCGGCCTCCGGCGGCGGCGCGATCCTGAACAACGCGTCGAATCTGGGTGTGGTGGGCATGGGCTCGGTGGCGCCGTACGTCGCCGCCAAACACGGAGTGGTCGGCTTGACGCGTGCGGTGGCGCTCGAAGCCGCCGATCAGGGAGTGCGGGTGAACGCACTGGTCTCCGGGGCGGTCGACACCCCGGCGTTCCGTAATTCGATGGGCGCGACGCCCGAAGGAGTGGCTGCCATCGCGGCGCTGCACCCGCTCGGCCGCATCGCGACGCCGGAGGAGATCGCCTCGTTCTGCGCCTATTTGCTCAGCGGTGAAGCCAGTTTCGTCACGGGTGCGGCACTCGCCATCGACGGCGGCTTCACCGCACGGTGACCTCTGGACGTGGGACCGCCTCGGGATACCGGCGCGGCCGGGGTATCCCGAGGCGGGGTTCGTCAGGCGCGCGCCAGCAAGCGGCGGACCCGGCCTGGGCGAGCTTCCACCGCTCCCCCGGCCCGCACCGCGGGCTGCCGCAGCCGCACCAGCCGATCGAGTTCCGCCGCGCTGCCGACGGGTTCGGTCAGGCGGCCCGCGTTGAAGTCGGCGGCCAACTGCCGCACCGTCTCCTGCGCGCAGGACTTGTTGGTCCCGATGAAGCCGGTGGGCCCGCGCTTGATCCAGCCGGTCACATAGGTGCCGGTGACCACGGCGCCGCCCGAGCGCTCCAGCACCCGGCCGTCCTGGTTCGGGATCACCGCGGCCTGCTCGTCGAACGGAAGGCCCGGCACCGCCACGCCGCGGTAGCCGACCGAGGTGAGCACCAGGCCCGCGTCGAGCCGATCGGTCTGCCCGGCCCCGACGGCGCTGATGCGGCCGTCCGGATCGGTGACCAGCTCGGTGCGGCCGATTGCGAGACCGGTCACCCGATCGGTGCCGAGGATCTCGGTGGGCGCGGCCAGATAGCGGAACACGATGCGCTTGCGTTGCCCCACCGGCCGGGTGCGCACACTGTGCAGCAGCCGCAGCTTCTGTTCGACATGGAACGGCAGTTCCGCGCCGAGTTCGGGCAGCTCACCCTCGATCACGATGTCCACGTCGCATCCGAGCAAGCCGACGAACTCCGGCACTGTGAAAGCGGATTCGAGCGGACCGCGCCGCCCGAGCACGACCACCTCCTCGACCTTGCTCTCGCGCAACGCCCGCAATGCGTAGGGCGCGATGTCGGTGCCGGTCAGCGTCGCCGGGTCGCTGGTGAGGACGCGCGCGACGTCGAGCGCGACATTGCCGTTGCCGACGATCACGGCACGCCGGCCGGACAGGTCGAAGGCACGGTCGACGTAGTCGGGATGACCGTTGTACCAGGCGACGAAGTCGGTGGCCGAGACATTGCCCGCCAAGCCCTCACCCGGGATGCCGAGCTTGCGATCCGACGACGCGCCGACGGCGTAGATCACGGCGTGGAAGTGCTCGAGCAGCTCGGCATGCGAAACGTGGGCGCCCACATCCACGTTCAAGTACGAACGGAACCCCGGCTGCGCCGCGATGACGTCGAACAGCTCGCCGACCTTGCGGGTCTTGTCGTGGTCCGGTGCGACGCCGTGCCTGGCCAGCCCGTATGGCACCGGCAGCCGGTCGAACACCGTCACCGACACCTCGGGCTGGGTCAGCAGTTCGTCGGCGGCGTACATCGCCGAAGGACCCGACCCAACGATCGCCACCCGCAGCGGCGTGCGCTCGGTGTGGATCCGTGCCGCGGGCACCGGTCGCGCCAGCAGGGGGCGCGGTCGCGCCTGCCGGTAGAAATCGGCGTTGATCTCGATGAACGGCTTCTGCTCAGCGGTCAGCTTCTTCGATGACACGATGGCGTCGACCGGGCACGCGGTGGCGCAGGCGCCGCAGTCCACGCACGCCTGCGGGTCGACGTACAGCATCTCCGCCGTCCGGAAGTCCGGTTCGTCGGGCGTGGGATGGATGCAGTTGACCGGGCAGGCGTACACGCAGGACGCGTCGCTGCAACAGGATTGGGTGACGACGTACGGCATGCGACTCAGGCGACCTTGTTCGCGGCGCGCAGCGGTTCCGACCGGTACCGAGTGCTGGGACCGTCGATGCCGAGCGCCTTCCAGACCGCCTTGGCGACCGGGTTCATCAATCCGATGTCCTTGGCCAGGGCGCGCACGTCACAGAAGTAATCGCTGAAGACCTGCTTGGCCTCCGGCGAGCCGTAGAACAGCTCCTTGCGGACCTTCTCCGGGATGTCGAACTCGGCGAAGAACGACCGCGGCGGCGTGACGATCGAGCGGCCGAGAATCCGCATGACGATCGGCATGGCCAGCGAGAGGATGAACTTCTGCGCCGGCTTCGCTTCCGGCACATGGTTCTTCAGGAACTCGTGCGCGAAGGAGATGTGCCGCGCCTCTTCGGCGACGTGAATGGCCATCACGCCGCGCATGATCGGGTGCACCTCTTCGCCCGAGCGCAAGATCTGCTTCTGGATGTGGTCGATCGGCTCCTCACCGGCCAGCACGGCCATGAAGAACAGATTCGGGAACCAGGCCGCCACGGGCGCGCCCAGGTACTTGAACTTGCTGACCAGCGGGCCCATGCCGGGCACGTCCAAGCCGATCCGGTTGACCATCTCCTGGAACATCAGGGTGTGGTTGTGCTCCTCGATCATCTCGTGGGAGCAGTACCGGAACTCCGGCGAGCCGTTGGGCAGGCCGAAGTTGTGGATGACCATGCCGCTGATCAGGATCGACTCGAACTGCAGGCCGACCTTGGCGATGTTCGCCTGCCGGTACTTGCCGACCGCGATCTTCTGCTCGGTCGACAACGCCTGATACCAGGGGTGGCGCGCCACCGTGTCGGCGGACACGGGCAGAATCCAGCGCTCCTCGCCGGCGTCGGCGGCGAAGTCGGGGTTGTCCCAGTCGATGTCTTCGAAGGGATCGAAGTGCTTGTTGACCGATCCCTCGGAGAGCAGCAGCAGCTTCGCGGCGTACTCCTGCGCCTTTTCAAGATCGGGATCGACGGCTGGTGTCACGGCTGCGGACATCGTCGTCACTGCCTCTCCTCGATGGAACCGTTTAACTGTATCCCATAGTTACACCAACGGAGAGTTACGTCAACCCAGCAGTTGCTAGGGCCGCCCGGCGATGCGCGCCCTCATCACGCGCACCGCCGGACGGCCCCTGTTCATCGCGGTCCGTGCCGGGGCCTAACTCACCAACACCCCGTCACCGACCGCCAGGATCGAAGTCCCGAAACCGAATACGGCCGACATACTCGTGACGACGACCACCCGGCCCAGCCTGCGCCTGGTCCGGCGCGACAGCATCAGGGCCCGCGTGGCGGCACGACGACGGACGCGCCTGCGCCTGACCCGGCGCAGCTCGGCCGCCGCCTCGGCCGCGGCCGCCGCCCTCCGTCCGAGGATCGCGGCGCCGTCGGCGGTGGTCCGCCCGGGATCGGCGGCGACGATCACCGGCCTGGCCAATTCCGCCGCCAAGACCTCGGCCACCTCCGCCGGTCGCGCCGCCCCGCCGACCACCAGCACGCGGTCGACGTCGGCCATGGTGACGTCCGCGACCCGCAAGCAGCGGTAGACGAGTTCCAGCGACTCCCGGACATGCTTGACGCGCAGTTCGCCCGCGATCGTGTCGGCGACCGACTCGGCGACCGACGACGAGTGCGGGCCCGGCCCGGCTTGCTCGGCGATCAACGCCCCGAACGCGCGTCCGCCGAACTCGGTGGAACGCAGCGAGACCCCGACGATCGGATTGCGCGGACATCCCGCACCCACCCGGACCAGCGTGACGTCGAGCCCGGCACCGCCGAGGTCGTAGACGAGGGCGAGACCCGGCATGAGCGGACCACGGTCGGCCTCCAGCCAGGCCGCCGCCGCGACGGGTTCGGCCACCAGCGCCACCTGCGTCAGTTCCACGCCGTCCAGCGCCGCGCGCAACGCGTCCACCTGCTCGTCGGCATAGCGGGCCGGATAGGCCACCGCGATGCCGAGCCCGTTTCCGCAGCCGGGATGGTCCTGCCGCACCTCGTCGATCAGGCACTTCGCCACCGTCGCGACGAGGTCCGCCGGGGCGAGCGCGCGGTTGCCCACCCGCGCCCACGTGCTGGAACGCTGCGTGAGATCGGCGAATTCGGTGACCGCGCGGCCGTGCCGGGGAATCATGCCCACCCTGGCCACGCCGGTGCTGTCGAAGGTCAGCGTGGTGCGGCGCGTGATGGTCTGCGCCCGCTGCGTTTTGCGTCGCCCCGGCGGAGCCTTGGCCGAACCTTCCTCCGCGAGAACGGAAACCGTGTTCACCGTACCGATGCTCAACCCGAGACCAACCGCCATCGCAATCCACCCGATCGCCGTGCCGATTTGCTTCGAACGCCGTTTAGGCAACCACTCCGCGATCTTCGTGCCAAGTCCGGACAACCGATTGTCCGCAAGCCGCCTGTGCTCGCCGCATCCGAATCCACGGGCTACGACGCCCTCACCAGGCCAACCAGCACTACACATGCCGTCCAGTCGGATTTCCTTGCGACACGCGGGGATAGATCATGCCCGGTGGATGTTTGCCGGAATCCGGGTTCTTACGCGCACGGCGCCGAGCGACAGCGCTCGACATGGGGAGACTCCCCTTGACGGATCCGTGCCGACAATTCGCCGAATGGACGGGGCGCCGCACCCGGCGACAGTCGCCGATATTCGCATCGCATGCCGGGTCCGGCCCGACGCCGCTACGACCGCCGCCTGGCGCACACCTCGCCTCCTCGTCGGCAACCGTTCCGCAGCGCAGCCGGATAGCAGTGGACACGGCAACGGGAGAAAGTTTGGCAACTTCTCAGCGCCACACTCCCTATGCCGCCGGGTATGTGACCGGTTCGCGAAAACCCTTAGTGCGCGGGCAGTTCCGGGATCCGAGTGGCGCGGACGTACACCGTCTCGCCGTCCGACAGTCGCAGCGCCTCGGCGTCACCGCGGGTGACCTGCGCGGCGAACAGGTCGCCGGTCGCTGCGTTGCGCAGTTCCACGCGCACCTCGAAGCCGAGGTGCACCACGCGCTCGACCGTCGCCCTGGTGACGCCCGCGGAAGCGGCGGTGCCCTCGTGCTCGGCGAGCGCCATGCCGGGATCCCGGCCGACGCGAATGTCGTGTGGCCGCACCAGATGTCCGTTGAGCCGGGCCACCGCGCCGAGGAACGACATGACGAACTCGTTGGCCGGCCGGTCGTACACGTCCTCCGGAGTGCCGATCTGCTCGATGCGGCCCTTGTTCATCACCGCGATCCGGTCGGCGACGTCGAGCGCCTCCTCCTGGTCGTGGGTGACCAGCACGGTGGTCACGTGGACCTCCTCGTGCAGCCTGCGCAGCCAGGTCCGCAGGTCGGCGCGGACCTTGGCGTCCAGCGCGCCGAACGGCTCGTCCAGCAGCAGCACCTGCGGATCGACGGCGAGCGCGCGGGCCAGCGCCATACGCTGGCGCTGGCCACCCGACAGCTGGGCCGGGTAGCGGTGCTGGAAGCCGTCCAGTCCCACGATGCCGAGCAATTCGTCGACGCGCTTGCTGATCTCGTGCTTCGGACGCTTGCGGATCTTCAGGCCGAACGCCACGTTGTCGCGCACGGTCATGTGCTTGAACGCCGCGTAGTGCTGGAACACGAAGCCGATGTCGCGCTTCTGCGGCGGCACCCGGGTGACGTCGCGCCCCGCGATGCTGACCACGCCGGTGTCCAGCGACTCCAGCCCGGCGATCGAGCGCAGCAGCGTCGACTTGCCCGAACCCGACGGGCCGAGCAGCGCGGTGAGTTCGCCCGAGGGGATGTCCAGACTGACGTCGTCGAGGGCTGCGAACGTGCCGTAGTTCTTGTTCGCGTTGGTCACGGTGATCACTTTGTGCCCCGCTTACGTTCGAGGAGGGTCATCAGCAGAAGGGTGACGAGGGCGATGCCCATCAGCAAGGTGGCGGCGGAGTACGCGCCGAAGGTGTTGTGGTCGTTGATGTACCGGCCGTGCACGAGCAACGTCAGCGTCTGCGACTTGCCCGGCAGCGCGGAGGACACCATGATCACGGCGCCGAACTCGCCGAGCGCGCGGGCCACGGTGAGCACCACGCCGTAGGTCAGGCCCCACCGGATCGCGGGAAGCGTGATCCGCCAAAAGGTCTGCCACTTGGACGCGCCCAGGGTGGCCGCGGCCTGCTCCTGGTCGTCGCCGATCTCGTGCAGCACCGGCTCGACCTCGCGCACCACGAACGGCAGCGTCACGAAGATGGTGGCGATCACCATGCCCGGTAGGTTGAAGATGACCTTGAAGCCCAGGTCTTCGAGACCGCCGAACCAGCCGCCCGCGCCCCAGAGCAGGATCAGCGAGACGCCGACCACCACGGGCGACACCGCGAACGGCAAGTCCACGATGCCCTGAACCAGGTTGCGGCCCGGGAACTTTCCACGCACCAGCGCGAGCGCCGTCACGATGCCGAAGACCACGTTCACCGGAACGGTGATCGCGACGATCAGGAGGGAGAGCTGGAACGCCGAGATCGCCGCGGGCGTGGTGATCGAGTCGACGAACGCGCCGATCCCCCGCTCGAACGTGCGCCACAGGATGATGATCAGCGGCAGCACCAGCAGTACGAACAAGTAGCCGAGCGCCACCGTCCGCAACGAGATGCGGGTCAGCGGATGCAGTTTCATCGACCCTGCTCCGTCCCAGGGGAATGCCCGCGCCCCGGCGACACGGGGAGCGCTGCGCGATTGTTTGTCATCGGCTCGCCTGCTCCTTGCGCGCGCTGCGTTCGGCGAGCAGCCGCAGAACCAGCAGCGTCGCGAACGAGATGGCCAGCAGCGCGACCGACACGGCCGCCGCGTTCACCGGCCGATCGATCTCGATCTGCTTCTGGATGTACTGGGAGGCCATCTCGGTCTTGCGCGGGATCGCGCCGCCGATCAGCACCACCGAACCGTACTCGCCGATCGCGCGGGCGAAGGCCAGTCCGCCGCCGCTGATGATGGCGGGAGCCAGCGCGGGCAGCACGATCCTGCGGAAGGTGGTCCAGTTGTTCGCGCCCAGCGAGAGCGCCGCCTGTTCCACCTCGCGGTCGGCCTCGATCAGCACCGGCTGCACCGAACGCACCACGAACGGCAGCGTGACGAACGCCAGCGCGACCACCAGGCCCGGCTGGGTGGCGTTCAGGTGGATGTCGATCGGACTCTGCGGACCGTACAGCGAGAGCAGCACGATACTGGCGACGATGGTCGGCAGCGCGAACGGCAGGTCGATCAGCGCGTTGACCACACCCTTGCCGGGAAACCGGTCGCGGACCAGCACCCAGGCGATCAGCGTGCCCATGACCACGTTGACCACCGCCACCACCACCGAGACCAGCACGGTGATGCGCAGCGAGTCCAGCGCGGCGGGCGCGGTGACGGCGTCCCAGAAACCGGACCACCCGTCCTCGAAGCTGGTCACGGTGAGCGCCGCGAGTGGCAGCAGCACGATGATGCTCAGCCACAGCACCGCGGTGGCGATGCCGAGCGGACCCACCGAGCCGGTCACGCGCAGCCACGACCAGTTCCAGCGGCGATCGGGACGCACGGGTTCGGAGACGCCGGGACCAGCTGCCTGCGCGGTCCCGGCGTTACTGCTCGTAGTCACGATCGTCCAGTATCCCGTGTAACGGGGGTCACCCGGTCACTTGGTGGCGTTGTCATAGATCACCGCTACCGAACCCGTGTTCGGGGTGAACAGTTCCTTGTCCACGGTCTTCCAGCCGCCGAGGTCGGCGATCGTCCACAGCTTCTGCGGGGTCGGGAAGTCCTTGGCGTAGTCGGCGGCGACCTTCGGGTCGACCGGGCGGAAACCGGCGGCGGCCCAGGCCTTCTGGCCCGCGGTGGTGAACAGGAAGTCGCGGAAGGCGACGGCCTTCTGCTGGTTCTTGCTGTTCTTCAGCACCGCGACCGGGTTCTCGATCTTGAACGTGACCGGCGGGACGAAGTGCTCGATCTGATCGCCGTTGCGCTCGGAGAAGATCGCCTCGTTCTCGTAACTCAGCAGAACGTCACCGGTGCCCTGCAGGAACGTCTCGGTCGCCTCGCGGCCGGACTTCGGCTGCACCTTCACGTGCTCCTTGGAGACCAGCTTGCTCAGGTAGTCCAGGCCCGCCTGCGGGTTCTTGCCGCCGTCGCTCTTGGCCGCGTACGGCGCGAGCAGGTTCCACTTGGCCGAACCGGAGCTGAACGGGTTCGGAGTGACCACCTCGACGCCCGGCTTCAGCAGGTCGTCCCAGTCCTTGATGCCCTTCGGGTTGCCCTTGCGCACGACGATCGCGACCACCGAGCCGAACGGGATGCCCTTGGTGGCGTCGGCGTTCCAGCTCGCGTCCACCAGGCCCGCGTCGACGAGGCGGGTGATGTCCGGCTCGACCGAGAAGTTCACGACGTCGGCCTCGGCGCCGTCCTTCACCTTGCGGGACTGGTCGCCGGAGGCGCCGTAGGACTGCTGGATCTGGACGTTCTTGCCCTGCTCGGTCTTGTTGAACTCGGGGATCACCTTGTCGAAACCGGGCTTCGGCACGGCGTAGGCGTAGAGGTTCAGGGTGCCGCCGCTGCCGTCGGAAGCGCCCGCCCCGACCGTGTCGCTGGCTCCGCCGCCGCACGCGGTCAGCGCGACCGCCGCTAGGGCGGCTAGGGCAACGGCGCTGTAGCGTCGGCGCGGCGAAAGCCAGGATTTGCGAGCCATCGGGGTGGACCTTTCGTGCGGACCGCCAGTTCTCCGGTAACACATCGGTGGCGGCGACAAACTTATCGATTCAGCAGACCCGCCGATCGAGCGATACGGCAGCGGCGCGACTACCGGCCCACAACGGGCCGTCGGGAAGCGAAAGCACATCTGCAAGAAGCGCGCCAGTCTGCTGACAAACGAGACGCGGATGTGCCCGGTCGCGATCAGCGACAGTAGACGTCCGCGACCGCGAGGTCACCGACAGCAATCAACGCCAATTCATGGCGGACCTGCGGGACTGCGCTCGAAGACACGGGCAGACTGTAGCAGAGCACAAGGCGGAGTTCGAATCGAAGAGCCCAGGAAGAGGGGGGTTTCATCCGATGACCACCAGTCCGGATCGCGTCCGCACGACATTCCCCGGCATCAGCACCCGCACGTGGGAGCACCCGGCCGACCGCACCGCCCTGGTTACCCTGCGGTCACTGGCGGGGTTCGACGTGGTGCTGCGCACATTGTCGGGTTTGCTGCAAGAACGCCAGCACCGGCTGCTGTATCTGGCCACCGCGGTACGGGTGGACGAGCGACAATTCCGCACCCTGCACCACCTGCGCGAGGACTGTGTGCGAATCCTGGACGCCCCCACGACGCCCGAGCTGTTCGTGTTGCAGAGCCCACAGGTGAATGCCTTCACCATCGGCATGGACCGGCCGTTCATCGTGCTGACCACCGGGTTGCTCGAACTGATGGACACCGAGGAGCTGCGTTTCGTAGTGGGCCACGAACTCGGGCACGCGCTGTCCGGCCACGCGGTGTACCGGACGATGCTCATGCACCTACTGCGGGTCTCGGCGAGCGTCGGCTGGTTGCCGGTCGGTGGGTGGGCTCTGCGCGGCATCGTCGCGGCCCTGATGGAGTGGAGCCGCAAGTCCGAGCTGTCCGGCGACCGGGCCGGGCTGCTGTGCGGCCAGGATGTCGACGCTTCGGTACGCGTGCACATGAAGACGGCCGGGGGCGCCTTGGTGAAGGAGATGAATCACGGGGCATTCCTGGCCCAGGCCGACGACTACGAGCGGTCCGGCGATCTGCGCGACGGCGTGCTGAAGCTGCTCAACCTGGAGTTACAGAGCCACCCGTTCTCCGTGCTGCGCGCGGCCGAACTGCGCCGCTGGATCCAGAGCGGCGACTACGACCGCGTGCTCTCGGGCGACTATCCGCGCCGTGACCAGGATCGCGCCACCCGGATCACCGACGAGATGAAGGCCGCCGCCCGCACCTATCGCACGAACTTCGACCAGTCCGACGATCCGCTCATCCGTACCGTGCGCACGCTGGGCCGGGATGTCGGCGCGGCGGCGAGCACGGTCGCCCACGAGGTCGGCGACACCGTCGCGAAGCTCGGCAAGCGGTTCGGCGACTGGCGCGGCGGCGGGAACTGACCGTCAGCGGGTGATCAACCAGGCGACGACGATCAGCACGAGCAGCGCGATGAGGGCGAGCTGAACCCGCGAACGAGGCATCAGCGCGCCCCGCTCTGCACGGGAGTGCGATCCGCGGCGGCCTGCCCGGGTTCGAGCACCGCCGCCGCAGCGGCCGGGGCGGGGCGGGGCGGTGCGGGATGGGCGCCGTAGCGGCGATCCAAGACGCGCAGCACAGCGCGCAGCACGCGATCGAGCCCGTAGGCGATGGCGAAGCTGATCGGGACCATGCCCACGAGCACCACGAGGAACTGCGGGATGAACGGCAGTCCCGCCACCCACAGCTCGAAGCCGTCCCACCAACCTGCGATGCGATGCACGGCTCCAGCCTAGTCGGTACGCCGGCCGGTTCCACGAGGCCGTCGGCCACATCGGTGGACGGAGGAATCGCGCAGTGGACGACGGGCGTACATCGGCCCGAAGATGGGGTATGGCGTCCTCCGATGACCTCACCCTCAACGACTCCGACGGCCTGCCGACGAACTTGGCCGAAACCCACCGCCACGGCGCCTACCCGCCGATCGATGACTACGCCTTCCTGTCCGACTGCGAGACGAGTTGCCTGGTCGCCAGCAACGGCGCGGTGGAATGGATGTGTGTTCCTCGGCCGGATTCGCCGAGCATCTTCGGGGCGCTCCTCGACCGCAGCGCGGGGCACTTCCGGGTCGGGCCGTACGGGGTCAACGTGCCCGCCGCCCGCCGCTACCTGCCCGGCGGGATGATCCTGGAGACCACCTGGCAGACCGGCACCGGCTGGCTGATCGTGCGCGACGCACTGGTGCTCGGCCCCTGGCACAACAACGATCAGCGCAGCAAGACCCACCGGCGCACCCCGATGGACTGGGATGCCGAGCATCTGCTGCTGCGCACGGTGAAATGCGTGAACGGCACCGTGGAGCTGGAGGTGAGCTGCGAGCCCGCGTTCGACTACCACCGGGCGAGCGCACGGTGGGAGTACACCGGCAAGGTGTACGAGGAGGCGACCGCGGTGCGCGGCGACGAGCCCAGCGCCGGGCCGAGCCTGGTGCTCACCACCGATCTGCGTCTCGGACTCGAGGGGCGCGAGGCGCGCGCCCGCACCAGGATGAAAGAGGGCGACGAGGTCTTCGTCGCGCTCACCTGGTCGGAACTGCCCGCGCCGCGCACCTTCGGCGAGGCCGCCGAGAAGATGTGGCAGACCACCGAATGCTGGCGCCAGTGGATCACGCTCGGCAAGTTCCCCGATCACCCGTGGCGCAACTACTTGCAGCGCAGCGCGCTCACCCTCAAAGGCCTCACCTACGCTCCGACCGGCGCCCTGATGGCCGCCGCCACCACCTCGCTGCCGGAAACCCCTGGCGGAGAACGCAATTGGGATTACCGCTACAGCTGGGTGCGGGATGCCAGCTTCGCGCTGTGGGGCCTGTACACGCTGGGCCTGGACCGGGAGGCCGACGACTTCTTCGCCTTTCTCAACGACGCGACGACCGGCGAGGACGGCGAGCCCGTCCCGCTGCAGGTGCTCTACGGCATCGGGGGCGAGCGGCAGCTCGACGAGATCATCCTCGATCACTTGGGCGGCTACGACCAGTCCCGTCCGGTGCGCATCGGCAACAATGCCTACAGCCAGGATCAGCACGACATCTGGGGCACCATGCTCGACGCGGTCTACCTGCACGTGAAGTCGCGCCAGCAGGTGCCGGAGACGCTGTGGCCGCTACTGGTCCGACAGGTGCACGCCGCCATCGAGCACTGGAAGGAGCCCGATCGGGGCATCTGGGAGGTGCGCGGCGAGCCGCAGCACTTCACCTCGTCCAAGGTGATGTGCTGGGTGGCGCTGGACCGCGGCGCGAAGCTCGCCGAGTTGCACGGCCAGTACGAGCACGCCGAAGAGTGGTACGCGATCGCGGAGGAGATCAAGGCCGACGTCCTGGCCAACGGCGTCACCTCAGAAGGCGTGTTCACCCAGGTCTACGGCGGCGACACGCTGGACGCCTCGCTGCTGCTGGTGGTGCTCACCCGCTTCCTGCCGCCCGAGGACGAGCGCGTGCGCGCGACCGTGCTGGCCATCGCCGACCGGCTCACCGAGAACGGCTTGGTGCTGCGGTACCGGACCGAAACCACCGACGACGGCCTGAGCGGCACGGAAGGAGCGTTCACCATCTGCTCGTTCTGGCTGGTCTCCGCGCTGGTCGAGATCGGGGAGATCCAGCGGGCGCGGCACCTGTGCGAACGACTGCTCGGCTTCGCCAGCCCCCTGCGGTTGTACGCCGAGGAGATCGATCCGCGCAGTGGCCGCCACCTCGGTAACTTCCCCCAGGCGTTCACCCACCTCGCGCTGATCAACGCCGTGACCCACGTCATCCGTGCCGAGAGCTCCCGGCACGCGGGCCGCTTCCAGCCCGCGAACACCCCGCAGGGCCATCCGGTCTGACCAACGCCGGGAAACGGTCTACGCCGGAACCAGTCCGTCGGCCTCCTCGCGCAGCGCGTGCAGTTTGCCGAGCCGCGCCTCGAGGTCGGCGATCCGCTCCGGCCTGCGGTCGCCGTACTTCCCGTAGTTCTCCTCGGCCGAGCGCAGCGCGTCGTCCGCGGCGCGCGAAACCTCGGTCGCGATGTCGGTGAAGTGGTCGCGCAGCACTCGCTGCACGGCGCGCAAGCGGTTGCGCGACTCCTTGCCGACCTGGAAGATCACGTCGTCCATCAGGCGAGCCACCGCTACCTTGGCCTCGGCCCGGCGGCGCACCTTGCGGCTCTTGCGGTCGTCCCACAGCGCGTTCACGCCCAGCAGCACGCCCGCACCCGCCGAGTACCAGTTCACCAGCGACATGCCCAGGAGGCTGGTGGCCAGACCGACCATCAGGATGCCGCCGTAGGAACCGCGCAGACCGGTCAGGAATTGCTGGGTGACCCCGCCTTTCGCGCTCTCGAGGGGCTCCAGCGGCTGCACCGCCTCGAGCACCTCACCAGGGTTGGACAAGCGCAGGTCCGGCAGCGGCGGGGTCCGGTTGTCGGCCGGGAACTTGGCGGCCACCTGCTCGGACAACTCCATCGAGCGGTAGTGCGCCACGGCGAAGTTCTCCTCGACCGCCTCGCAGATGCGCGCGTCCAGATCCGCGGCGAAATCCTTCCAGCGGCGCGCCGGATCGGTCTGGGCGATCTCGGCCTCGGCGTCGCGGATCAGGCTGCGCAGCCGGTGGCGCAGATCGTGCTCGATGTCGGCCATCAGCTCCGTCGCGCCGTCGACCAGCGTGACCTGCCAGTTCGCGGTGCGCTGGCGCAGCTGATCGGCCTCGTCGCGCGCGCGGGCGAGCTGGTCGGTGATCTCGGCGCGGCGTCGCGGGTCGCGCAGCGCCTCGGCTTCGGTGCGCAGGGTCAGCGCGAGGTGATCGCAGACCAGGCGGATGTCCCCGACCGCGGCTTCCAGCGCCACCGTGTCCGCGCGGGCGACCACGTAGTCGCGCAGATGATCGATCAGCTGCGGCACGCCGGATTCGATGTCGCGCTGGTAGTCACCGGTCAACCCGGCCTGCCGGTGCAGTTCCCCGGAGACCGGGGCCACCGCGAAGCCGAGTCCCGCCGAGTCCAGCAGTTCCCGGTTGCGCTGCTGGGTGCGCGACCAATGCGGGAACACGTCGATCTTGTTCAGCACGCAGATCACGGTCGGGCAGATCTGCTGGATGCGCTGCAACTCGGCGATCTGCTCCGCGGTCAGCTCGGTGCCGGCGTCGCCGACGTAGAGCACGGCGTCGGCCGCGGCGATCATCGACCAGGTGGTGCGGTTGTCGCCCAGCGCGCCCGGCGCGTCCATCACCACGACACCGTCGGCGAGCAGCGGACTGGGCTGGGTGAACTCGGCACGGACGACGCCCTGGGTGGCCAGCGCGGGACCGGGATCGAGCGGGTCGACCGACTGACGTTCGGTGCGGCCGTGCTCGGTCTGCCGCACCAGCGTCGCGGTCGGCTCCGGCCCGTACTCGACGATCACCGGGACGCTCAGATCGCTGTTCGTCGCACTGACCGAGGCACCGACCAGGCTGTTGACCAGCGTGCTCATGCCGTTCTTCGGACGACCGACGACCACGAGCCGTACCCGGGGATCGCTCACCCTGGCACGAACCATGCTCAGTCGGCTGCCGAGGTCGTCGCGTCCCGCGGATCGGGCCGTCTCCCGCAGCTCGTCGAGTATCCGAATGAGCGGGGCCATCGCGTCCGGATGTTTCACGGTCGCAGCCTTCAGCCCGGCAGCGGCAGACAACCCTCCTCCTTACTCTCGATGACTTTCGTTCAGGTGCCCCCTGCGACCACTCCGCAGTCGTCGGAACCCGCTACGCCCCTGCTAGATCAGGGAGATGTCCGACGCATCGGACACGTAATGGTGCGTTTCCACTATGCCCGACTCCGGCAGCAGTGCACCCGAGAGGCTGCCACCCGAGGACAGCGCCAGTGCGGAGTGGTCGTAGGTGTAGTCGGCGACCGGGTAGACGGTGTCGGCCGGGTGGTCGAGCGCCAGCGGCGCCGAGATGCCGTGCGGCTTCGGGTCGATCACCTGCGGCTTGATCGGCGCCTGGGTGGGTACGGGGGCGGTGTAGGTCGGCGCGGACGGGGCGTGCGGCTCGACGGTGGGCGCCTGTGCGGGTGCGCTGTAGGTCGGCTGGTCCGGCGCCTCGTACGTCGGCTGCGAAGGCCTGCTCACCGTCGGTACGTCGCCGGTGGGCAGTTCGTGGGTCGGCACGTCGTTGGTCGGGTGGGTGCTGTTGGAGGTGCCACCGGTGCTCGGGCGACCCGTGACGCCACCCGGCGAGGTCGCGTCGTCACCCGGGGTGGTCGGCGCATGCGTCGGCGCCGGGGTCTGGGTGACCGTCGCGCCAGGGACCTTGGTGGGCGGCACGTCCGGAGCGGTGGTGACGCCTCCGTGCGGCACCGTGGTGGCGCCCGGGAGCTTCGTGACGTCGTGGTCCGGCGTCTTCGGCGCGGACGGGACGGTCACGTCGCCGGGAACGCTCGGCGTCGGCGTGGTCTTGACGATCGTCGTCGGCGCGGTGACGGTCGACGCGGGCGACTGGGCCGGGTGGGACGGATGCGGGTCGGTCCCGGGGGCCGGCTTCACCACGGGCGCCGGCCGTACCGCGTCGAACAGCGCGGGGACGGCCGCCGCGGGAGCGGTCAGCACGGATGGGCCCTCCGGAGCGGCGAACACATTCGCGATCGGGGTCGAGGCGGCGTCGGGCTGGATCGTGGTCTGCAGCGGGGTGGCCGCGACCACCGGTGCCGCGGCGACCGCCGCGGGTGCGGGCGCGGTCGCCGTGGCGGCAGGGGCCACCGGCGCGACCGCGCTCACGGGGGCGACGGACGCCGAGGCCGCCAGCGGCTGCGCGACGCTCGATGCCGTCGGCGCACCGGCCGCCGACGCGGACTGCGCGACGCCGGACGCCGCCGACGACTGCGTGGCGGACGCGCCCGATGACGTGAGCCCACCGAGCAGTCCGGAAGGGCCTTGGCTCAGCGCGTTCGGCTGGGCGGCCGCGCTGGCGGTGCCGTCCGGCAGATGGATGCCGTCGGCCAGATAGTCGGTGAATTCGTCGAGCTGATCGCCGACGTGCCCGACGGCGGCGTCGACCTTCATCTCGGAGGTGAAGTAGATCCCGTTCGGGCCGACCCCGAAGTCGACCGACCACTGGGTGCCGACGAACATTCCGAGATCGCCGCCCTGACCGACGCCGTCGAACGGATCGCCCGCCGCGTGCGCCGCACCGGCGCCGCTGTTGCCGGGCAGGTCGAAGACGGTGGAGCCGGGCGCGGTGAAGCCGTTCGCGCCGGGCAGGCCGAAGCCGTGCCCGGCTTGGCCGAGTCCGTGGCCGGGCAGGCCGAACCCGTGCCCGCCGGGCGCGTCGAGATCGTTCGCGGCGTCGGACCGGACGCCGGGCAGCGAGAAACCGTTGGACACGTGACCGTCGGTCCCCGGGATGGACAGTCCGCTCCCGGCATCCCCGTCCATGCCGGGGATCCCGCCGAGCCCGGGGACGCCGCCGCCGGAGTGTCCGGGCAGCTGCGTCCCGTGGCCGCCCGACTCGCCGGGCAGCGTCGGCAGCTGCATCCCCTGCGCGCCGGACTCGCCGGCCAGCGTCGGCAGTGGCATGCCGGCGTCGGTGCCGCTGTACTCGCCGGGGAGCGTGGGCAGCGCCCCGGCGGGGCCCGCGCCGGGGCCGGGCAGGGCGAACCCGGGCGCGGGATTGCCCGGTCCTGGCACCGGGTTTCCGTGCGCCACCGGGACATTCGAGCCATGCGAGAACGGCGCGGGCTCGACGACCGGGTCCGGGAAGGTGATCACCGGGCTCGGCTGGTCGGGATCGGGATCGGTGCTGTGCGCCCAGCCGGTGTGCCAGCTGTCGAGACGGGATTCGCCGGGCTGTGCGGGGACGCCGCCGCCGTTGGCGGCCACCAGCGCACCGCCGGTGACATAGGCGCCCGCCCGCGCGACCCTTGCGACGCCGGTGGCCACACGGTAGGCGGTGTCCCCCGCGCGGTCGGCCTCTTCGGTGTCGCCGTCGAAGGGCAGATCACGCGTCATGAAAGCTCCACTCTCGGTTGTTCAGCATCCTCACCACGCCGGTCCGACCGAGAGTGAAGATCACCCAACAGTATTTCGGGAATACTCCCCTGTCACATTCTCCAGGACTGGAGAGAATGCGACTGTGGCGGGCAACACAACCCTGCCATCCGATTTGCCGGATCGGAAGCCCCATTTCCGGCGGCCTCCCCGACCGCGCACAGTCTCGAATAGACACCGTCACCAGGCCTGATCGAAACGTGGCGAGTGCGCGGCGGCAAGAATTGAAGGAACTCTGAGAGTTGCCGACGGAGTGCCGAGGATTTGCTCTCCATCGAGGAATTCGACGAATCAGCCGTTCGGCGGCATGGACGCCGAGTTGGCCGGGACGCGAACGTATCGACCGGACGACTATCGGCCCATATCGACTTCCACTCGGCAGCATCGCGACGATCCACGTCTGCACACCGTCCGACACGTCCGTTACAAGTTTGCGCCGTGGCCAATGCCTCACTTTCCAATCCCGCGCATCGCGCACAACGGGCGCAGCCGACACCACGATCTCAGACTGTGGGATTAGATTGACCTCATGGCCGGACATCGAATCTTGGTCGTGGACGACGAGGTTCGCGTCCTCGCGTCGCTGCGGCGGGGACTGGAGCTCTCCGATTTCGAGGTCGTCACCGCGACCGACGGCGCCGAGGCCCTGAGCATGGTCCGCGCCACCACGCCCGACGCGATGGTGCTCGACGTCAACATGCCCGAACTCGACGGTGTCGGCGTGGTCACCGCGCTGCGGGCGATGGGCGACGACATCCCGATCTGTGTGCTCAGCGCGCGCACCGCGGTCAGCGACCGGATCGCCTGCCTGGAACGCGGAGCCGACGACTACCTCACCAAGCCGTTCGATCTCGGCGAGCTGGTCGCGCGGTTGAACGCGCTGCTGCGACGCAGGCGTAAACCGCTGGACCGCCCCGACCAGGCGCGCACGGTCGGGCAGGTGCGGATCGACCCCGCCGGACGCCGCGTGCTGGCCGGGGGCAGGCCGGTGGAGTTGACGAAACGTGAATTCGAGGTGCTCGCCCTGCTCGCCGAGCACATCGGGATCGTGCTCGACCGCGAGCAGATCCTGTCCGCAGTGTGGGGTTACGACTTCCCCACCGACACCAATGTCGTCGACGTCTTCGTCTCCTACCTGCGGCGCAAGCTGGAGGCGGACGGCGTACCCCGGATACTCCACACCGTGCGCGGCGTCGGCTTCGTCCTCCGGGAGGAGCCATGAGCGGATCGCCGTCGCTGCGCACCCGGGTAGCGGTCGTGTCGGGGGTGGTCGCGGCACTGGTCGCGCTCACCTTGACCATCACCTTCGCCACCCTGCTCGGCGCCACCGGTGAACGTCAGCTGGACGAGACCGTCTCGTCGATGGCGGTGCGGGTCGCCGCGCCGCGTGAAGCCGCGCCCGCGCAACCTGTTCCGCCGTCCGCGGCCACGCTGTCTCCCGAGCAGGGGCCCGCGGACGCGCGCGGACCCGTGGCGCCCGCGGACGCGGCGATCGCCCGGGTCGACGGGCTGCCCGGCGTGCTGGTCGCGCTCGATCCCGACCGCGACGTCGTGGAGGCGGCTATACATCGCAGCCAGCGCATCGGGCTCGGCATCGGCGTGGCGGGCGCGTTGCTGGCCGCCCTGCTCGGCTGGTTCCTCGCCGGGTTCGCCGCACGCCCGTTGCGTCGTCTCGCCGACGCCACCCACCGCATCGACACGTTGGAGAAACTGCCGCCGCTGTCCGGCCGCGGCGCGCGGGAAGCCGAGGAACTCTCCGACGCGATCACCCGCATGCTCGCCCGGCTGGAAGCCGCCCACCGCGCCACCCAACGGGCGCTGACCGGCGCACGCGACTTCGCCGCGGTCTGCGCGCACGAGTTGCGCACGCCGCTCACCGCGCTGCGCACCGACCTGCAAGTACTTGCCACCAAGGAGATTCCGGAACAGCAGCGCGGCGTGATCCTGTCCGAGATCCTCTTCGCCGAGCGGCAGATCGAGAACACGCTGACCGATCTGGAACGCCTCGCGGTCGGCGAACTCACCGAACCGGACGTCTTCGAGCCGTTCGACCTCTGCGACACCCTCGACCGCGCGGTGCACGACGCGCGGCGCGGGCATCCCGAGGTGCGGGTCGAACTCGCCGAATGCCCACCGATCACGGTGAACGGTCTACCGGGCGGCATCATGCTCATCGTCACGAATGCCGTCGCCAACGCCGTGCAACACGGCAAGGCCGGAACCGTCACCGTCAGCGCACGATCCGGCCCGGAGGACATCGTGGAGATCTACGTGGACGACGACGGTCGCGGCGTCCCCGAGGCGTTGCGCGGCGACGCCTTCGACCGCTTCGTCAAGGGCCCCGGTTCCCCCGGCTCGGGCCTCGGCCTGGCCCTGGTCCGTCAGCAAGCCGAATTGCATTCCGGCACCGCCGAACTCGACGAGAGCCCGATGGGCGGCGCCCGCCTGCGCGTACGGCTGCGCGCGGCGGGCTAGCCGCCTACTTCTTGTCCTTCGGCTTGTCCGAAGCGGCGTCCGAGGACAGCGCGGCCACGAAGGCTTCCTGCGGGACGTCGACGCGGCCGATCGTCTTCATCCGCTTCTTGCCTTCCTTCTGCTTCTCCAGCAGCTTGCGCTTGCGGCTGATGTCACCGCCGTAGCACTTGGCCAGCACGTCCTTGCGGATGGCGCGGATGTTCTCGCGGGCGATGATCTTCGACCCGATCGCGGCCTGGATGGGCACCTCGAACTGCTGGCGGGGGATCAGCTCGCGCAGCTTGGTGGTCATCTTGTGGCCGTAGGCCTGGGCGGCGTCGCGGTGCACGATCGCGCTGAACGCGTCCACCGCCTCGCCCTGCAACAGGATGTCCACCTTCACCAGCTGCGATTCCTGCTCGCCCGCCTCCTCGTAGTCGAGGCTCGCGTAACCGCGGGTGCGTGACTTCAGCGAATCGAAGAAGTCGAAGATGATCTCCGCCATCGGCATGGTGTAGCGCAGCTCGACGCGGGTCTCGGACAGGTAGTCCATGCCGCCGAGCTCGCCGCGGCGGGACTGGCACAGCTCCATGATCGAGCCGATGAACTCGCTCGGCGCGATGATGGTGCACTTCACCACCGGCTCGTAGACATTGCGAACCTTGCCTTCGGGCCAGTACGAGGGATTGGTGACGACGTGCTCGGCGCCGTCCTCCATCTCCACCCGGTACACCACGTTCGGGGCCGTCGAGATGAGGTCGAGGTCGAACTCGCGCTGCAGGCGTTCGCGCGTGATCTCCATGTGCAGCAGGCCGAGGAAGCCGCAGCGGAAGCCGAACCCGAGCGCGACCGAGGTCTCCGGCGTGTAGGTCAGGGCGGCGTCGTTGAGCTGCAACTTCTCCAACGCGTCGCGCAGGTCCGGGTAGTCGGAGCCGTCCACCGGATACAGACCGGAGTACACCATCGGGCGCGGCTCGCGATAGCCGGTGAGCGGTTCGGTCGCGCCGCCGCGCGCGCCGGTCACCGTGTCGCCGACCTTGGATTGGCGCACGTCCTTCACGCCGGTGATCAGGTAGCCGACCTCGCCGACGCCGAGCCCCTGGGTCGGTTTCGGCTCGGGCGAGACGATGCCGATCTCCAGCAGCTCGTGGGTCGCGCCGGTGGACATCATCTTGATCTTCTCGCGCGGAGTCAGCTTGCCGTCCACCACACGGACGTAGGTGACCACGCCGCGGTAGGTGTCGTAGACCGAGTCGAAGATCATCGCGCGGGCGGGCGCGTCCGCCTCGCCGACCGGCGGCGGCACCTGGGCGATCACCTGGTCGAGCAGATCGGCCACGCCCTCGCCCGTCTTGCCGGAGACGCGCAGCACGTCCGACGGATCGCAGCCGACGATGTGCGCCAGCTCGGCGGCGTAGCGCTCCGGGTCCGCGGCGGGCAGGTCGATCTTGTTCAGCACCGGGATGATCGTCAGATCCTTCTCCAGCGCCAGGTACAGGTTGGCCAGCGTCTGCGCCTCGATGCCCTGCGCGGCGTCGACCAGCAGGATCGCACCCTCGCACGCCTCCAGGGCGCGCGACACCTCGTAGGTGAAGTCGACGTGGCCGGGTGTGTCGATGAGGTGCAGCACGAAATCGGTGCCCGCGTGCTCCCCCGTCCGGGGGGTCCAGGGCAGCCGCACGTTCTGGGCCTTGATGGTGATGCCGCGCTCGCGCTCGATGTCCATCCGGTCCAGATACTGCGCACGCATCTGCCGCTCTTCGACCACACCGGTCAGTTGCAGCATCCGGTCGGCCAGCGTCGACTTGCCGTGGTCGATGTGCGCGATGATGCAGAAGTTCCGGATCCGGGCGGGATCGGTGAACGTCGTGTCGGCGAAGCTGGCGGGCACTCCACTCCTCATGGGTATCGGCAAACTGCCGTCTATCGTCCCATGGTGCTCTGCCAGTTTTTGCAGCGCCTTCGGCGCTGCGTGTTCGCGGCCCCCTCATGGCTCGCGCCCGAGCGGGCGAGACTCGCGACTACGTCGCATGCGCTTCCCCCACTCGGACACGAGCCGGGCCGCGAACGGTGCTCGTAAGACTCGCACCCTGGCGGGTCGAGAGTGTGATCGAGCTGCGGATCCTTCCTTTACCCGGGGCGAATGGACGGACGCAGCTGAGCCGGTGACGGCTGGGGATGAGCCAGTGGATATGTCGCAGACGCTTCGGGCAGTCGGACATGAAGTGCGCCGCGATGGTCGCGGTGCGACGCTGCGCCCCGCGCGACCGCTCATGGTCACGATTACTGTCTGCCTGCGCATTGCGCGAAGAATGCGCTGAGGCCACGCTTCGAAGATGTCACCGCCCGCACCGTCGCCACCGTCGGGCGCGCCGCGCCGTCCTCCGCTGCGTTCATCGCGCTCGGTCTCGGCGTACCTTGCCAACGGGGCAGGGAGCCGGACATGTCCGATCGGTCCCGGATCGGCGGGCACATCCGCTTCCATAGCTCGCTCGCAGACGAATGGCCCCCGCGACACAACGGTTCCCACGCGGGTGATATGCGGCGGGTGCGCCGTTATTCTCCTGGGATGGCCCGAAGTTGGAACACCCTCGGCAAGCAGATCGGTCTCATCGCTAAGCAACAGGGGCCCAAGATCGTCAAGCAGCAGGGTCCCCGGCTGGTCGACCGGCTGGTGTGGTCGCTGGCCCAGCGGCGCACGGCCGTGGGCGTCACGGTGCGGCCCGCCGCGTCGACGCCGGTCCCGACCGCCGAGCGGGCGCGGCAGATCGTCTACTCGCCGCAACTGGACGGCCGTGCCGATCCCGGGGAGATCGTCTGGACCTGGGTGCCGTTCGAAGAAGACCCGAGCAACGGCAAGGACCGGCCGGTGCTGGTGGTGGGCCGGGACCGTCGCACGCTGCTGGGGCTGATGCTGTCGTCGAACCCGGAGCGCGCCTACGACCGCAACTGGATCGGCATCGGCAGCGGGTCCTGGGACCACGACAACCGCCCCAGCTGGGTGC
The DNA here is from genome assembly GCF_044452545.1 of Nocardia sp. NPDC051900. Classification (NCBI taxonomy): domain Bacteria; kingdom Bacillati; phylum Actinomycetota; class Actinomycetes; order Mycobacteriales; family Nocardiaceae; genus Nocardia; species Nocardia sp. NPDC051900. Next base: position 438,400 of record NZ_JBITBU010000001.1, read on the forward strand.
GGCTCGATCGGGTGCTCGACGTGCCGGAGGCGGGCATCCGCCGCGAAGGCGCGATCCTGCCCCGCAAGACCTTCGATCTGGTCGCCCACCGGCTCTGCGCCGAATACGCCTGGCACTGAGGCAGGCCATGGCACGCGTGCTCGGACCGACCAAGATCGCCATGCTGATCACCGACGTCGGTTTCCTGCTCTACTGGGCGATCGCGTTCGCCCAGGTGATTCCGCCCGAATGGGCATACAAGGATTACACCGACCCGATCCTCAGCGACTGGAACTACTCGTTCGTCGTACTCGACCTCGCCGCGAGCGCCACCGGCTTGGCGAGCCTGTGCCGCTCGCCCGGTTGGCGCACCCTGATGACCGTCTCGCTGACCCTGACCAGTGTGGCGGGGCTGCAAGCCATCGCGTTCTGGACACTGCGCGGCGATTTCAGTCCGCTGTGGTGGGTGCCCAACCTCTTCCTGCTGCTCTTCCCGATCCCGGCGCTGGTCACCTTGGTGTGCACCGCACCGCAGGAGCGCACCGCGAGCTGACCGCCCAGCCACAGTGATCGACCCCGGCCGAGTGACCGGGGCCGAACGCCTTCGTCAGGAGATCATTTCGCGGGAACGGCCGAACAGCAGGCCGTACAGCAGCGCGCCGAGTGCGCCGCCGATCAGCGGGAACACGATGAACGCCCAGACCTGCCCCATCGCGCCGTCCTGGTAGGGCGCCACGGCGAGGCTGCGTGCCGGGTTCACCGAGGCGTAGTCCACCGGAATCGCCACCAGGTTGATCACCGCCAGCGTGGCGCCGATGGACAGGCCGGCCAGCGGCACGTCGGAGAGCTGATCGGTGGAGGACAGCACGACGAAGACCAGCAGCGCCGTGAGCATCACCTCGACGATGATCGTGGCGGCGATGCCGAACCCGTTCTGCACCACCACCTCGCCCAGCGGCCCCCGAATCGCCGATGGACTGTGCTTGCCCCACCCGTTCGCGGCGAGGCCGTCGACCGACCGGTCGTACGACGGCAGGTTCTTGGCCAGCGCGAACAACACGAGACCGGCGAGGAGCCCGCCGATCAGCTGCGAGATCACGTACCCCGCCGCGGACACGCCGCTGATCCGGCCGAGCAGCAGATGCCCCACGGTCACCGCCGGGTTCACGTGGCAGCCCGAAATCGGCCCGATCGAATAGACGAGAAACATCAGCGACAGGCCGAAGGCGAGCGCGATGCCCAGCGGACCGACCTTCTCCCCCGCCAGCACCGCGGTGCCGACACCGCCGATCACCAGGACGAAGGTGCCGAGCGCCTCCGCGCCCCATTTCTTGCTCTCGGGAACCGGTTTGTTCTCGACAGCCTCTTCGACTACTTCCTGGGCCGTTGGAGACATCTGTCCACCTTCCGCGTTCCAGACATGTACTCGGACGAGTCGTGGTACCGCTTCGGCAACGCCAGCCGCTCGAAAGCAACGGTTGCTAGGAGGACGCTACGCGAGTCGTGTGATCTCTACAACGACTTCGGGCCGGTCGAACCGCCGCCCGAGAAGAGGCCCTTCAGCGGCGGCGTATCGCGTAGTGGCGGCCCACCCCGACAGACACGTGCTGCTCGGTGCCTGCGTGCGCCGGCCGGCCGTGAGCCCGACCACGCGCCGGTCCACGCTTCGACGCGGGCGTACTCTCGCCCGGAGACCGTCGTGCCGATCCCCGCAGCCGGATCGCGGGTGGAACTCGCCGGTCGCCAGGGAAGCCCAGCGCGGTGCCGTGTCCGGTATCGACCGGGCCGGGTCCGGTGTCGGATTTCGCGTGCCGAACGGTGACTGGTAACCTCGACCTTCGGCGCTGCGCTACCCGTTCCATTCGGGTATGTCGCGCGCTCGATGAACTTTCCCAGGACAGACCTACCAGACAGGAACACGAGGAACCGGCGTGGCCAACATCAAGTCCCAGCTGAAGCGGATCCGCACCAACGAGGAAGCGCGCAAGCGCAACCAGTCGGTCAAGTCCGCGCTGCGCACCGCCATCCGCAGCTTCCGCGAGGCCGCTGCCGCGGGTGACAAGGAAGCCGCCGCCGCGCGCCTGCAGTTCGCCAGCCGGAAGCTGGACAAGGCCGCCTCGAAGGGCGTCATCCATGCCAACCAGGCCGCCAACAAGAAGTCGGCCCTGTCGCTGGCTTACAACAAGCTCTGATTCACCCGGTACCGCGCGCCGGTACCGCACTCGTGGTGTGACGCAGCCGTCGTGGCCTCGATGACCACGGCGGCTTTTGTCGTGCCCGGACAGCAATCTGGCTCCCACGCCGTTTCAGCTGCTGTTTCGAGATTCGGCCCGCGCTGTGTCGGAGGTTCCAGCTACCATTCCGCGCATGGTAACCGTGTATGCCAATCAGACGGTCGTTCGCGCCGAGGACCTGCCGGACGTGATCCGCGCGGCCGAGGTGCTCGGATTCGGACTGAAGATCGAGAATGTGCTGGTTCCCGACGACGACGGCGGTTACTCGTTGGAGTGGATCGTCACGCGGGACGAGGACGTGCCCGCCTACGAGGAGTGGGAAGGCCGCTACGAAGACGCGGACGACGACGGCGAGCTGGTTCTGACCTCCACGGAATAGCCCCGATCACCGCGTATCAAGGTCGGCGGTGAGCCGGTCGAGCGCCGTCTGGGAGTCCGCGTCGGCGGCGCGGTAGATGACGATCCGCTGGTCGGGATCCTGCACGGGCATGAGCACCTCGTAGCTGACGACCAGCGGACCCACCACCGGATGCCGCAGCGGCTTGTTCCCCCGACCCTGCACGCGGACGTCGTGGCGGGCCCATGCCTGCTCGAACTCCGCGCTGTGGGCGGTGAACTCGGCGATCAGGTCGGCCAGCGCCCGGTCCTCCGGATGCGCGGCCCATGCCGCGCGCAGATCCGCGATGCCCTCCCGGATGATGCGCTCCCGCTCGACATAGAAATCTCGCATGCCCGGGTCGAGCAGGCACAACCACATGGAGTTGCGCTGCCGCTCCGGCAGCGCGCCGAAGTCCGTGATCAACGCCGCCATCTCCCGATTCCAGGCCAGGATGTCGTAGCGGTGGTTGACCAGCATCGCGGGCAGCGGGGACAGATCGCGCACCAGCATGGCCAGTGCGGGCGCGGGCACCGTGCTCGGCTTGCCGCTGTCCGGCTGCCGCTGTCGCGCCAGATCGAACAGGTAGGCGCGCTCGTCGTCGTTCAAGCACAGGGCCCCCGCCAGCGCGTTCAGCACGTCCACCGACGGCCGCAGGCCCCGCCCCTGCTCCAGCCGCACGATGTAGTCGGTGCTCACGCCTGCCAGTTCGGCCACCTCTTCCCGGCGCAGCCCCGGCGTCCGGCGCGCCTGCTTGCGCTGCGGCAAGCCGAGATCCTCCGGCGTCAGCCGCTCCCGGCGAGCCCGCAAGAAGGCGGCCATCTCCTGCACTCGATCCGCGCCGCTGCCGGACCCCGCGCGCGTGCGCGAACTCCCGCCGCTGGACCCGAGGTCGCGGCGCTGGGTCGAATCAGCGCCGCTCCCGGGTCCGGCGTGATTACGCGGGCTGCCGCCACCGGAGGTGAGGTCGCGGCGCTGTGTGGGGTGCACGGTGCTCATCACCGTCGATCCTACGGCTGCCTAGGACTGGCTTTCCCAGGATGAAGCTTCCCTTACTGGTCCTCGCGCGGCGCTGAAGACTGGCTTCCGGCAACGAGACATCGCGAAAACACAAGGAGCTGGACATGTCCGGAGCTCGCACCCTCGACACCTACCGGCTGCTCGGCCGCTCGGGCCTTCGGGTGTCACCCCTGTCCCTGGGAACCATGACCTTCGGCGCCGATTGGGGCTGGGGCGCGGACCGGGACGAGGCCCGCAAGATCTTCGACACCTATGTCGAGCGCGGCGGCAACTTCATCGATACGGCCAACCAGTACACCAACGGCACCTCCGAGCAACTGCTCGGCGAATTCACCGCGGACAACCGCGAAAGCTTGGTGCTGGCCACCAAATACACCATGCTGCGCCGTCCTGGCGACCCGAATTCCGGTGGCAACCACCGCAAGAGCATGGTCGGCTCGGTGGAGGCCAGCCTGCGCAGGCTGAACACCGACTACATCGACCTGCTCTACTTGCACGCCTGGGATTTCCTGACCCCCGTCGAGGAGATTCTGCGCGGTATGGACGATCTGGTGCGCTCGGGCAAAGTGCTCTACGTCGGCATCTCCGACGCGCCCGCCTGGCAGATCGCCCGGATGCAGACCATCGCGGACCTGCGCGGCTGGTCGCCGCTGATCGCGCTGCAGATCGAATACAGCCTGATCGAGCGGACCGTCGAGCGCGACCTCATCCCGATGGCGCGCGAACTGGGCCTCGGTGTGATTCCGTGGTCACCACTGGCCAGCGGTGTGCTCACCGGCAAGTACAGCCGCGCCGACCTCGACCACCAGGCGGACGGTTCGCCCGAAGGCAGCCGCAAGAACGTGGCCGCCGCCAACGGCTCGCTCACCGAACGCGGCCTCGCCATCGCCGACGTCGTGAAGCAGGTCGCGGACGAGATCGGCAAGACACCCTCGCAGGTCGCGCTGGCCTGGACGCTGCGCGAGCCCGGAGTCACCTCGCCGATCATCGGCGCGCGCACGGCGGCGCAACTGGAGGACAACCTCGGCGCCCTCGACGTGGAATTCGACGCCACCCAGCTCGCGAGGCTGGACCAGGCCAGTGCGGTGGATCTCGGATTCCCGCACGAATTCCTCAACCGCCCCATGACCCAGAGCGTCACCTTCGGTGACCTGAAGATCGAAGGGCGCGTCTGAGCGTCGATCCGATGCGGCGGTGCGAAGCGAGACCCGCACCGCCGCATCGGATCGCACCTGATCGGCGGCGCGGCCGGTCTCCGGCGAGCTGCCGTCCGCCGTGCATGGGTACCCTGCCGAGTTGGGTGGTGACCAGCCCCGCATGGCGTTGACCCAGCGGGAACCAGGACCGAGGCTGAACCCTCTGAAGCGTGTGCTCCGGCGAACGGGTTGGAACGGGTCGACCGGACCCGGATCAGCTCGCGCCGTGCAGATCGAGGATTCGGGTGAGGGCGTGTTCCAGCGCGTAGCCCGCGTCGGCGGCGCCGCCTTTCACGTCGGCGTTGAGGGTCGCGACCACCTGGAGGGCGGAGCCGATGGTCGCGGGGGTCCAGTTGCGGGCCTGGGCTTGCGCTTTCTTCACCTTCCACGGCGGCATGCCGAGCTGCTGGGCCAGCTTGAACGGGTCGCCGCGCCCGGCCGAACCGACGCGCGCGATGGTGTGCACCGAGTCGGCGAGCGCGTCGGCGAGCAGGACATGCGGAACGCCGCGGTCGTTCGCCCAGCGCAGCGCCTCCATCGCACCGGGGCGATCCCCGGCCACCGCGAGCTCGGCCACGTCGAACCCGGAGACCTCGGCCTTGCCCGAGTAGTAGCGGCGCACGGCCGCGACATCGATCTTCCCTCCGGTGTCCGCGGCCAGCTGCCCGCACGCCGCGGCCAGCTCACGCAGGTCCGAGCCCACCGATTCCAGCACCACTTGGACGACCTCGCCCGACACCCGCACTCCGGCGTTGCGGAACTCACCGCGCACGAACTCGACGCGCTCGGCGGCCTTGGTCAATTTGGCACAGTCGTGGGTGACGGCACCGGCTTTCTGCAGCGCGGCGGCCAGCGCCTTGGCCCGTCCGCCACCGGAGTGCACAACGACCAGCAACACACCCTCGGGCGGGCTCTGCGATGCCTCGGTGATCACCGCGACCGCGTCCTTACCCGCCTCGGCCGCCGCCTCGAGGATGATCACCCGGTCCTCGGCGAACAACGAGGGGCTCAGCAGTTCGGCCAGCTCGGCGGTACTCGCGTCCCCCGCGCGCAGGCGATCGACCGGCACCGCGGCCGGGTCCGGAGCCAACGCCCTCACCTGCGCGGTGAGCGCGCCCAGCGCCCGCTCGATCAGCAGTTCCTCTTCCCCGAGCACCAGATGCACGGGCGCAGGCCGCTCGCTCACGACGGCGCCTCCTCGTCGCCGGAGGGCGTCGTGCTCGATGGCTCTGCCGCCTTGCTCCATTCGCCGCGCTCGTCCACAGCCCGATCCTACGGTCAACGACCGACACCCCACCCCGGCCAGGGGCAGTCGCGGCACGCGTGATCCGCCGGTCATCGCGAACTCGTCATACGCAAGTGGCCGCCTCCGGCCGAGACCACGATGTCGCCGTCCAGGTCCGTGCGTACCACCGTCGCGCCGAGGGCCGACAAGTCCGCGAGGACGGTGGGGGCGGGATGCCCGAAGGCGTTGTCCGCGCCGACGCTCACCAGCACCAGACGCGGACGCACCGCGTCGAGGAATTCCTTTGTGGTGGTGCGTGATCCGTGGTGCGGAAGTTTGAGGATCTCCGCCTGGATGGGAATTCCGGCGTGCATCAGAGCCCGCTGCGCGGTGGCCTCGATGTCCCCGGTGAGCAGAATCCTGCCGGCGGGCGTGCGAGCGGTGACGACCACCGAACGGTCGTTGGCGCCCTCGGTTTCCGCGCCCCGGACCGGTCGCGGACCGTTCCTTGCCGGTGCTAGCACCTCCAGTTCGATCGACCCGAAACTCAGAACATGTCCGGCCGACAATTCCAGCAGCGGCACTCCCGCGCTCCTGGCGATGGCCGCGACCTGGGTGAGACCGGAGGCAGCGGCATGCGCGTCACCCGATGGACGCGCCTGGCTCCGCACCCCGTATCCGACTGGTCGACAGTCGATTTGCGCGTGTCCCAGCACGGAAGCGGCGCGATCGTGGCTGCCCGGCAACCGGCTTCGCGCATCTCCTCGGCCGAACGAAACGATTCGGTCTTCCCGGGCATGACCTTTCGCGAACCCGCTGAGCCGGTGCACCTCCGCGGCCGGTGCGGTGGCGGGCACGGAAGCGCACCCGAGCCCCGCTTCGGGCGTCGACCGATCGTGTGCGGGTGGCGCGAGCACGTCGAGCTCGTGGACGCCGACGGCGATCGCGTCGACCGTGCGGCCGTGCAGCGCGCCTGCGAGCCCGTCGATGTGATCCGCGTGCGGATGGGTGAGGATCAGCAGCGGGATGCGCGAGACGCGCAAACGATCCAGGCAGGTCCGGATCGGACGCGGATCCGGCCCGGCATCGATGACCACGGCGGCGCCGGGACCGACCGACAGCGCGAGGCCATCACCTTGGCCGACGTCGCACGCCGCGAGGACCCAGCCGGTCGGCGGCCAACCTGGGTGCCAGAGCCGCACCGGGACCAGGACCACCGCGACGCCGACCACGACCGCGGCGGCGATCCGCCGCACCGGGCGAGCGCGCAATGCCGCGACCACGCCCACCACGACGGCACTCGCGATCAGACCTCCCGCCAGGCCACCCGGGACCGCGACGGACGCGCCGGGCAGCGCGGCCGCGTGGCGGGCCACCCACAACAGCCACCACAGCGGCGGTGCCGCGCAGCGCAGCGCCAACTCGGCCGGCGGCGACCACAGGCTCGACAGCGCGGCACCGGTTGCCCCCGCGACGGTGATCGGCGCGACGACCGGTGCGACCAGCACGTTCGCGAGGACGGCGACCAGGCTGAGCTGTCCGGTGAGCGCGATCATGATCGGCGTCGTGACCACGAACGCCCCGGCGGACACGGCCACTGTCTCGGCGGGCACCCGCCACCATCCCCTGGCGCGCAACCAGTCGGCCCAGCTCGGCGCCAACAGGATCAGGCCACCCGTCGCGACGACCGACAACGCGAACCCCGCGTCGACGGCGAGCCCCGGCCAAAGGGCTAGCAACGCGATGATCGCGGCGCACAACGCGGGCAGCGCCTGTTTACGACGGCCGGTGAGCACGGCGAGCAGGGTGATCGCGCCCATCGCACCGGCGCGCAGCACACTCGGGTCCGGCCTAGTGACGACGATGAACATCAGCAGCGCCACGGCGGCGACGGCCGTAGCACCGCGCGGTCCGAGCGTCAGCAGGCGTACGACGAGCAACACCACCGAGAGCAAGATCGTGAAATTCGCGCCGCTGACCACTGTCAGGTGTTGCAGCCCAGCGATCTTGAAATCCTCGCGCACCTGTTCGGGCAACGCCGAGGTATCGCCGACGACCAGCGCCGGCAGCAGCCCTGCGGCGTCGGCCGGCAGGGCTCGCGGCGCCGACGCCGCGAAGTCGGCGCGCACCGTATCGGCGGCGCGCTGCCACCACGGCAGCGGTCCGGCGGTAGTGGGCGCGCCCTGCGCATGCAGCGTGACGACGGTGAGGTCGGATCGGCGCGGCATCTCCACCCTGGCGCGGAACTCGACCGGCCCGCCCGGTGACAAGTCACCCCACTCCGGACCGGAAGCCAGGACGACCACCGCGCCACCGGCACGTACCGTCACCCCGCCGCGGCCGTACTCGCGCAGATCCGCCCGGACCACCCATTGACGATCCGCGCCGGAGACCTTGGCGCGCAGCGGTTTCGGATCGTCTGTCGGAATGACCACCACACGCACCGACTGCCCGGCCGAAGCCCGCAGCGGATGGGTCGCCACGCGATGTTCCCGCCATGCCGCCGCGGCCGCGAACCCCGCGCCGAGCACCACGGCGGCGAGGGCAACCACCGCCACCGCTCGTCGGCGTTCGCCGCGGTGCGCGGTCACCCACAACAGCAACACCCACAACCCGATGGCCGAGACCGTCAACGCGATCGCCAGCGCGATCCCGGCCCGCCACCCCGCCGCCACCGCCACGATGGTCGCACCCCAGCAGCACAAAGCGGCGGGCAGCAGGCGAGCGTCGAGTGCCTGAACGACGCCGGGCTCCTCCGACGCGACGCCCTCCCCCGAACCTCGAACGGCTCCGGCGCGCGGGCGGGCCATGGACGATTCCGTATCGGCACCCAGCTTCCGGCGAACCAGTTCGAGCAACCCGGCGGCGTTCATACCCGCACCAGATCACGCAGCCGCGCCAAGCGGGCGGGGCCGATGCCGTCGACTTCACCGAGCTGCTCGATCGTGCTGAAGCGACCGTTGGTGGTACGCCAGTTGACGATCGCGCGTGCGGTGACGGGCCCGACACCGGGGAGAGCATCGAGTTCGGCTTCGGAGGCCGTGTTGAGGTCGATCCGGCTCGCCGGGCTCGACGGACGGCTCGGCGCGGCGGCGGACCCGGTGGATGGGCGCCCGCCTGCGCCGATCGTGCCGCTGCCCTGCTGCGACGCGCCCGAACTCGGCGCGGCCGGACCGACCTGCACTTGATCGCCATCCGACAGCCGCTGCGCCAGATTCAGGCCGGTGGTGTCCGCGCCTTCACTCGGGCCGCCCGCCGCGGCGAGCGCGTCGGCGACACGCGAACCGTCGGGGAGACGAACCAAACCGCTGCGGTGGACCAGGCCGACCACGCTGACGACCAATTCCGTCGTCGGCGGGCCGGGATCGACTGCCCGCGGTGGCGCTCCGCCCGCGCTCATGGTGGCAGCACTGGTTGTCGCCAAGGCGACGCTCTGTCCGATCGGCAACGGCGGCACCGTGTGAGCGATCGGGCGTTCGCGGAACACGACCACCCCGGCGACGACCATCGCGGCAAGGCCGACAAGCGCGAGCGTACGGACCCCGTAACGCCCCGGATCGAGCCGCAGACCCCGGAACCGTTCGGGCACGAGGCGGTGCAGCCGATTCGCGCCGGGCACCGGCTCCTCCAGCCAGCCGGGCGACCGAACTCGGCCGACATCGTCTTCGGACTCCCGGTCGGGCGCGGGATGGCCGGGCAGCCGCACGAGATCCCATTTCCCCGCGGCAGCAGGACGGCTCGCGGGCCGGGCCTCACCGGTTTGCGCTGCACTATCGGAGTGGTTTCTCACGGGTGCCGACCGGCGGTCGCCTTCGTCATCCTCGGATTCGGCGGGGCGGGCATCCGCCACCTTCTCGGCATCGGGTGCGGGCCGCGTCTCCCCAGCTGTGGGACCGGGGCGGACGACAGGCGGCGTCCGGCCCGTCTGCCACCCGAGACCCACTGGACGCGAGGCATTTTCGTCCGCAGTCGATGGGCGTGCGACCGTGCTCGATCGACCCCGGTATGGGACGGCCATGGCGGTGCGGCTCGGACGATCCGGCTGCCCCGTTTCCCCCACGGGCACGCTACGCGCAGACCGCGCCGTCTCCCATCCAGACGGTCCGTGCTCCGCATCGGGCCCGGCCCTCCCGGTGCCGACACCGGCCGTCATGCTCGCGCCGACCCGGGCGGTCAGCTCACCCAATCGCCGCCGTACCCGCTCGCGTTCGTCCTGTCGTGACATGGCCGCGACGGTAGTGCGGGCAGACGCCGAAAAGACCCGTCCGACCAGCGGATTCGACGAACCTGTTGACAACCGCGGCCCTGTGCACAACTCGCCGGGGAACAGTGGCGGCTATGCCGGGACACGCCGTGGCTCTGTGCCTCCCTCAGCCCAGATCCTTGGCGAAGCAGTTCGACAGGGGAAGCACTTCGTACGGCGAGAAGATCGGAACTCGGTGGTAACCGCTGCGTTCGTAGAAGCGGACGGCCTCCGGTTGCAGGTGACCGGTTTGCAGGATCAGTCGGGGGCGTCCAGCGGCGCGGGCGGCATCCTCGGCGGCGGTGAGCAATAGCGCCGCCGCGCCCGAGCCGCGATGCGCGGGGCGGACGAACATCCGCTTGACCTCGAGTTCCTCCCCGTTCCACCGCAGCGCGGCGTGACCGACCGGACCATCGGAGTACGCCACGAAAGTGCTGTGCACAGTGGCGGAATCCACCGCGTTCGGGTTCGTGGGCAGTTGCCTGGCCAGATGCGCGTAGCACGGCCCGACCTCGGCCGCCATCTCCGCGCGCAACGTCACCGCGTCCGGATGGTCCCAGTCCACGGCGGCCACGGTGAGCGGAGGACGGACCGGCGGATTCGCGGAACTCATGCTCCGACGCTAGCCGTACGCCGGGCGACGCGCTCGCATTCGGATCACCGAGATCGTTGTCCGCCCGAAGACCCGCACACGCTCAGCGACACCCGCCGGGGACGACGAGCACGCCGAGCGCCCCCAACCCGAGATGCACCGCCAGCGCGGGCCCGAACTCGGCGACGATGAGTTCTTCCAGGCCGGGAACGAGTTCCCGCAACTGGCCCGCGATGGTCTGGGCGGCGTCCTCGGCGCCCAGATGCTGCACGGCCACCGCGGCGCCGTCCTCGCCCGCCGCGTCGACTGCCGCGGCGACGAGTTTCGCGTACGCCTTGGAGCGCGTCCTGACCTTCTCCCGCAGCTCCAGCCGTCCCTCGACGATCTGCAGCAGCGGCTTGGTGACCAGCTCGCTGCCGAAGAACGTCGCCGCCGACGACAGCCTGCCGCCGCGCCGCAATTGCTCGGTGCGATTGACCAGGATGAACGTGCGGGCGCGCGCGGCGGCCGCCACCGCCGCGTCGTACACCACGTCCAGCGGCGCTCCCGACTCGGCACGCCGGGCGGCGGCCAGCACGGGCAGCCCGGTGGCCAACCCGGCTCCGAGCGAGTCGACCAGCCGGACGCGGTCGGCGGCGTCCATGTCGCGCACGGCCTGCCGACCGGCCTCCCATGTGCCCGACAGCCGCCGGGAAAGGTGCACCGCGACGACGCCGTCACCGCCGCTGCGCTCCAAGGCCCGCTCGTACACCTCCCGCAGCTCGCCGGGCGAGGCGGCCGAAGTGGTCACGGTGTCGGAGGCATAGTCGATCTCGACCGGGTCGACGCCTTCCCGCATCGCCCGGTCACCGACCAGGACGTGCAGCGGGACGACGGCGATATCCAGCTCGTCGACATGTTCGGCAGGGAGGCTGGCGGACGAATCGGTGACGACCACGACTGCCACGGACTACCGAACCTCCTGCAGGGTCTTGACCATCGCGTTGGCCACCGCCGTGTGACCGTCCCAGCCCCAGTGGATGCCGTCCGGATTCGCCTCGCCGGAGAAGATGTTGTCGCGCACCGCTTCCCCCAGGTCGACCAGCGGCACCGAAGTCCGGTTCGACCAAGAGCGCAGCGCCTCCACCGCCCGTGGCCGCCCGGAGTGCACGCGGCCGTAGGCCTCGCAGTCGTGCACCGAGGGCAGCACCGCGACGACCGGCAGGTCAGGGCGCAACTGCGCCAGCGCCGTGCGGCCCTGTTCCAGATAGTCGACACTCACCTTCGGCGGAAGCGCCACGGGCCTGCCGAGTTTTGACAGCTTGGGCTGCAGCCAGTTGTAAGTGGCGCGGACGACGCGGCGCAGCGCGGGCGGGCGCACGTAGCGGATCAGTTCGCGCAGCGCGGTGGGCAATGGCGAGGGCAGCGTGTCCATGCCGCCGACGGCGAAGACCACCGCACCGGCGCGCGGCACCGCCGCCCACACCCGAGGATCGCCGATCAGGGCCCAATAGGCGTCGCGGCAGGTCCAGCCGATCCGGGCGACCAATTCGACGTCCCAATCCAGTTCGGCCGCAACGAGGTTCGGCCAGATACGCGGATGGTCGGCAGGCAGTCCGCCCTTGGGCCCGAAGTAGGACAGGGAGTCGGCGATCACCAGCAGCACCGGGCGCCCGGCTTCGCGCGTTTCGGCGGGTTCGTCGGCGCCCGCGGATTCCGGAGCGACAGCGGCGAACTCGGGCGCAGCGAGTTCAGGTTCTCCTGGCACAGCGGATCCGGGCGTCGCGGACTCGATCACGGCGTCTGTCGGCGCGGGCGATGCGGAAATCGCGTCGGCCGCGGACCCCTCTCTTGCCGGAGCAACAGGTTCGCCGAGCGCCGCAGCGGACCCATTACCCGCCGAGACAACCGGTTCGTCGAGCACCGCTGCGAACCCAGCCGCCACCGTGGCATCCGATTCGGCGATTGTGTCGGCCGCGGCCCCTTCCGTCACCGCGACCGATTTGCCGAGTCCTCCGGCGAATCCATCCGCCCGTGTGCCAACCGGTTCCGCGATCGCAGAGGCCGCGGAACCGTCCGCCGCCGGGCCAACCGGTTCGCCGAACGTTGCAGTGGACCCGTCCCCCGTCGAGGAGACCGATTCGCCGAGCGTTTCCGCCGACTCGGCAATCAGTTCCGGAGCGTCGTCCGCGGCACCGACGGGCGAGGCATCGCCGCCGCCGACGTGCACCCGCGGCTCGGCGCTGGTGACGATGTCACCGGATCCGTCGTCCTCCGAGTCGGATTCCTCTCCGGACTCGGACCCGCCGCCGGAATCGCCTGCCGCGCCGGAAGCTTCGTCGGATGTAGCCGCGGATTCGCGGGAAGCCGGTGGCGGACCGCCGAACAAAGCGTCGGGCAACTGTCGTTCGGCCTTCGCCGAGACCTTACGGAACAGTTCGTCCGGGACCGATCTGATCGGCTCTTCAGAGGACATCCGGTGCTACCTTCGCCGCTGCGTTCCACACATCCAGACGCCAACCGGGCTGTTCGATGCTCGGGCCGTGACTGCTGAGCTGCACCCAGCTGGTATTGGCCAGTCCTCCCAGGATCGGCCAGTTCTGCGGCGGCAGGTCGAGCAGCGCAGCCGTGAGGGCGGCGATCAGCCCGCCGTGCGCCACCAGGATGATAGTCCGGCCCGGCCAGTCCTGCCGCTCGACCAGCAACTCCTGCACCACCGGCAGCGACCGCGCCCCGACCTCGAGTTTGCTCTCGCCGTTGGGCGGGGTGTAGCGCGCGTCCAGCCGCCACGCCATGCGCGCGCCCGGATAGTCGGCGTCGACCTCCAGGTGGGTCAATCCCTCCCAGTCGCCGAGATTGGTCTCCCGCAACCTGACGTCGGGCACGACGGTGAGCCCGGTGTGTTCGGCCAGAGCCGTCGCGGTGTCGAAGGCACGGCGCAGATCCGAAGCGTGGATAGCGATGGCGTTGCGCGAAACCAGTTCGCGTGCCGCCTCTTTGGCCTGTCTGCGACCGAGTTCGGTGAGATCGGTGTCGATCTGGCCTTGCATGCGGTCGGTGGCGTTCCATTCGGTCTGCCCGTGGCGCAACAGGATGAGGGTGCGCACGCCGGCATGTCTGCTCACGATCGCGCCTCGTCCTCCGTCGCCGCGGCGCGCGAATTCGGCGCGGCCCCGGTGAGACCGGCGACCGGCACCACGGGGCAGTCCTTCCACAGGCGTTCCAGCGCATAGAAATTGCGCTCGTCGTTGTGCTGGATGTGCACGACGACGTCGACGTAGTCCAGCAGCGCCCAGCGGCCTTCGCGGGTGCCCTCGCGCCGGACCGGCTTGTGCCCGGCCGCGCGGAGCTTCTCCTCCACGTTGTCGACGATGGCGTTGACCTGACGCTCGTTGGGCGCGGACGCGATCACGAAGCAGTCGGTGATCACCAGCTGCTCCGACACATCGAGCACCACCACGTCGGACGCCAGCTTCTCGTCGGCGGCCAGCGCGGCGACCTGCGCGATCTCCACCGACTCGGTCGACGCGGTCATGCCTGCACCCCCCAGGCGCTCGGCGGGACGGCACTCGCGGCCGTGGGGATCGTTCGCTCGCTCATGCCCGCACCTTCGCTGCGCTCGCTCACGCTCAGCTACCTTCCGCTGCTCCGGGCACATACAGGTGCCGCTTCGATATGTACTGCACCACGCCGTCGGGGACGAGGTACCACACCGGCCGATTCTCGGCGGCGCGGCGACGGCATTCGCTCGACGAGATCGCCAGCGCGGGGACCTCGACCATGGTCACCGCATCCGGCGGGAGATCCCGCAGATGCTCCTCGAGATGATCGATGTTCAGCTCGTACCCCGGACGGCTCACCCCGACGAACTTCGCCAGTTCGAACAGTTCTGCCCAATCCTGCCATGTGAGGATGCTGGCCAGCGCGTCCGCACCGGTGATGAAGTACAGCTCGGCGCCGGGATGGGCCGACCGCATCTCCCGCAGGGTGTCGACGGTATAGGTGACCTTGCCGCGCTCGATGTCCGCACGGCTCACCGAGAACCGTGGGTTGGACGCGGTCGCGATGACGGTCATCAGGTACCGATCCTCGGCCGGGCTGACCTGCTTGTGCGATTTCTGCCAGGGCTGCCCGGTCGGGACGAAGATCACTTCGTCCAGGTCGAACCGGTGCGCGACCTCGCTGGCGGCGACCAGATGCCCGTGGTGGATGGGGTCGAACGTGCCGCCCATCACCCCGAGCTTGCGGCCGCGCCGACCTGTCTCGTGCATGACTGCCGAGCTTAACGGGTCGCTCGCGGCCCGCACGGGGCCGGTAAGCGGGGGCGGGCAGCGAACTGGGGACACCCGCCCGCACTATGCCCCGTCACACGGGCCCGGCGGCGCTTCAGGCGGTGGCGTCGCCGATCTCGCGCATCCGGGCCAGCTGCTCGCGGGTGCGCGCGAGTTCATCCGCCGCCTCGGCCGACCGGCCCGCCAGCGGTGCCAGCTCGGCGATCAGCGTCCGCATCGAGGTGAGCCCGGATTCGGGATCGGCTTCGCCGCACACGCGCAGCCAGGCCGCCGCCCGCAGGCAACGCGCCCGCTCCGCCACCGCGCCCAGCCCCGCCCACAGCCGCGCGGCGCGCTGGTAGGCGGCCACCGCCTCGTCGTCCTGCCCGCAGTACTCGAGCGCGGTGGCGGCCGACCACGCCAGCTCGGCGTGCAGCTTCGTCCGCTCCGGGTCGCGTTCGACGAGTCGTGCCGCCTCCAGGAACTGCCGCGCGGCCTCGCGGTGGCGGTTCAGTGCGTTCAGCGATCGGCCGAACTGCGCGCGCACCACCGCCAGTTCGCCGGACGGATACGGAATCACGCCGCTGAGCAGCGCCTGTTCGAACAGGGCGACGGCCTCGCCGTGGCGCTCCGCGCGATGGAACGCGCGTGCGGCGACCACGGTGTGATGCAGTACATCCGGTTCGGACAGCCCTTCCCAGCGTGCCGCGGCGCGCACCGCGGCATCGGCCAGATCGAGTTCGCGGTCCGGCTGGCTCGCGATGGCGATGACCAGCTGCGCGCCCAGCCGGGCGGCCTCCTCCCCGGCCAGCACCTGCGTACCGAGCGCCAGCGCTTCCCGCAGGTGCGCTTCCGCCTCCTCGGGCGTATCGGCGAGCCGGGCGGCACCGAGTTCGGCCAGCCTGCGGACCTCCGTCGCTCGGTCGCCGCAGAAGTCGTCGGCCGCCCGGACGCTGTCCGGCGCGCTCGCGGCGCGTGGCAGTGTGCTGCGCAAACCGAGCGGCAACCGGTCCAGTAGCGGTTCGGCCGCGAGCCGGGCGGCGGTGCGCAGGCTGACCGAGCTGTTGCCGTTACGGGCGTCGTAGCGGGCACACAACGCGCCGATCTCGACCTCCAACCGGGCGCGCACCGATTCCACCGTCCCCCCCGCCAGCGGAAGATCACCCAGCCGCAGCGCCACCAGCCTGCGCAGCAGCACGCACACGCCGGTGGCGAAGGCCAGGCGCGCGCCCGCGTCGGCTCCGGAATCGGCCAGCCAGTTCGCGTGCTCGGTGAGAATTTCCAGCCCGCGTGCCTCGTTGCCGGTCAGCGCGCAGAATTCTATGTGCGAGGCCACCGACGGACGCAGGTCCTCGGTGTGCCGGACCAGCGGATACCCGGTCAGGTGCGCGCCACGTGCCGCCGCGACGCGGCCGGTGCGCACCAGCGGGAGCAGTGCCTGCGCCAGAACGCGGTGCGGCTCCTCGGCGCAGGTCAGTTCGCCGTCCAGCACGGGCTTCCAGTGCGCGAGTGCGCCCTCGTCGTCACCCAGAGACACGCTCGTCACGCCCCATTCGCCGCGCTCGCAGGCATCGCAGTCGGACATGCTGTCGCGCGGGGCGGCCATCGCCTGTTCCAGCCACGCGGCGGCGGCCGCGGTGTCACCGGTCTCGCGAGCGAGTTCGGAGCGCAGGGCCAGCACCGGGCGCGGACTGTAGCCGCGCTGCCGGTAGCGGCTGTCCAGTTCGTCGAACCAGCGATCGATCGTGGACAGCGGCAGCGCGGGGTTGCCGACCATGCCCCAGGTCACCCATTTCAGATACCAGTGCACCGAGTGCGTCATCGAGCCCAGCTCGGCGGGGTGGTCGTCGTAGATCCGCAGCAACCTGCCGTAGGCGACGGGCACCAGATCGCGTTCGCCCGCGTAGGTGTACGACTGCGCGAGCTCCAGCAGCACCCTGCCTTCCAGCGCGCGATCCGATCCGGTTCGCGCGGCCGCGGCCAGGGTCTCCAGTCGCTCGGTGCGCGTCCGGCCGTGCGGTAGCGCGTAGACCTGCGCCAGCGCCGCGCCGATCTCGGCGGCGTCCATGCTCACTCCGTCTCTTCACCGCGGTCGGCGGCACGTTGGGTGGCCCAGCCGAGGAATTCGCCGAAGGCGCGATTGAGCAGCGCCGTGTCGGCCGCGCTCAGCGGACGGTGGGTCATCAACAGGGCCTGCCCGTAGAGCGATTCCACCGCCGTCTTCCGGAAGCCGGGATCGTCGATGCGCGACAGCCTGCGCACGATCGGGCTGTGGTGGTTGAGCACGAGCCGGGCGCGCGGTGTCGCGACTGCCAGGGCGCCGAGGATCTCGGTCCACAGGTCGTCGGCGTCCCCGGCCGTCTGCGCTCTGGCGCGTTCGTTGCGTGCGGCGCGGCCGTCGAGATAGAGCGCGGGCACCGTGACCGGATGGAAGGCGCGCACGATGACGTCGCACGACAGCGGGTCGAGCACGGATCGCGCCAGTTCGAGCACCGGGGCCAGCGCCAGTTCGTCGCCTGGGTCGACCGGGTCGAGCGCCGCGGCGATCGCGTCTACGTCCAGGTCGACCACTTCGACGCCGGGCAGCAGCCGCGGCAACCGCGCGATCAACTCCCGGTCGTAGGCGTAGCCGCCGTTGACGACGCCGATGCCCTGCGCGGCGGCCGTGGCCGCCACCTGACGGAACTCCTCGACCGTCGCCGTCACCCGGACGGTGCGGTGGTCGCGGGCGAACTCGGTGAGCGGCACGCGCCCGTCGGTGGTCTCGAAGTGCAGATGGGGCAGCATGATTCGCAGTAGTTCGACGGAATGGCTCGCCATCGCCTTCACGCCGAGTGCGTGCACGGACAGGAACGCGGCCAACCGCTGCGGCTGTTCGGCGGCGATCTCGGTGAGCCAGTCCCGGATCCGGTCTCCGAGCACCTCGCGCACGACGGCGAGCCGCTCGTCCTCGTAGAGGCCCTCCCGCGACGCGGTGGGGCGCAGCGTGTCGGTGTCGAGCACGCAGCGCACGAAGAACGCCC
Source organism: Nocardia sp. NPDC051900 (assembly GCF_044452545.1). Classification (NCBI taxonomy): domain Bacteria; kingdom Bacillati; phylum Actinomycetota; class Actinomycetes; order Mycobacteriales; family Nocardiaceae; genus Nocardia; species Nocardia sp. NPDC051900. The sequence goes on from NZ_JBITBU010000001.1 coordinate 456,538, forward strand.
AATCCGGCAGCACGCCGCGCACACCGTCGCCCAGGAGCATGCCCTTCAGGTACACCCGATGCGCACTGCTGTCGGACGGGTTGCCCGGCTGGGACAGGACATAGGCCACACCGCTGACGCCTGCCGCACCGGCATCGAGCTCGATGGCGTCGAGCGGGGCGAAGCCCAGCGTCCGGTGACCGTAGTCGAGCAGGGCGGCCCTGCGCCGCTCCGCCGACGGATACGCGCGGCGCCAGACCGGAACGCCTTCGGTGACCGTCGTCACAGCACCGTCCGACTCCACCGTCACCTCGTAGGGCAGCAGCGACCCGAATTCGCGTGCCAGGTCGGTCACCCGCTGCGGCCGGAACCACTCCCCGGCTCCGCCGCGCGGGGTGAGCCACACCGTCGTGCCCGGTTCCGCGTACTCGCCTCGATCGAGTGAGCGCACCGAGTAGGTGCCGTCGGCGCGGGCCAGCCACTCGACCGGCGAGGCGGTCGGGTCGGCGGCCGATCGGGTGACGACCCGGATGGTCTCCGCGACCGTGAAACAGGCCAGCAGCCCGATCCCGAACTGTCCGAGGAACTCCCGTCGTGCGCCTTCGATGTCGTCGCGCTTGGACGAGCGGCCGATGGTGGCGAGGAACCGGTGCACCTCGGCCTCGGTCAGGCCGACACCGGGATCGCTGATCCGCAGCCCGGACTCGTCCACGGAGAGCCGAATTCCGGTGGGAGCCAGCGGATCGAGCCGAACACGTGCGGTGACCGCGTCGACGGCGTTCTGCAACAGCTCGCGCAGATAGACCCGCGGACTCGAATAGAGGTGATGAGAGAGCAGATCGACTATCCCGCGCAAATCGACCTGAAACGAATAGTTGTTGTGCACCGCCGCCGGATCGTCCGGCGTTCTGTTCCCCATGGCCGCCGATCTTGTCGGCGCAAGCCAAAGATCCCCTTAACGAACCCTTTCAGGCGGTCGGGCGCTTACTCTTCGGCAGCTTGCGCACGACGGCCTCGTAGGAGAGATCGACCAGCTCGTAGAGTTCGTTATCCGAGACCGCGCCGCCGAACTGGATGACGTTCCAGCCGTACCGCCCGATATAGGCCGACGACGCCACGTCCCCCGGGTACACCCGGACCAGTTCGTCGGCCTCCTCGCGGGTCCGCCCGCATTTGAGGCCGACCGATGTCGCGCCGAGGAAGGCGAAGATCTTGTCGCCGACCTTGGCGACGACGTCGCCCTCCCACGGTTCGTCCTGCCAGGCGCCGGGCTTGGCCAGGCAATAGCTCAGCAGCGCGGCGTCGTCCATGCCGTCTCCTACACCGGTAGCAGCCGCGAAACCACCGCGGTGAGCTGTTTGGCCGAACGACATTCGTGCATCTCGATCACGTCGCGGTACTTGTCCGCCGCGGAATCGCCGGAACCCCATTGGTTGCGCGGTTCGGGATTGAGCCAGTGCGCGTGCTTGGCCACCTCGACCAGCGACCGCAGGGTGTTCAGCTCCGGGTCACGGTAGTTCGTGCGGGCGTCGCCGAGGATCAGCAGCGAGCTGCGGCTGGTGACGGCGTCCGGGAAGTCCCTGGCGAACCCGGCCAGCGCGTTGCCGTAGTCGGAGTGCCCGTCCAGGCCGACGACGTTCGCCTCACCGAAGATCCGGGTCATCGACCGGTCCAGCTGGGTGTGCGGATCGAAGAACCGGGTCACCTCGTCGATCTGGTCGACGAACGCGAAGATGCGCACCCGGGAGAACTGTTCGCGCAGCGCGCTCACCAGCAGCAGCGTGAAGTTGCTGAAGCCGGCCACCGAGCCCGAGACATCGCACAGCAGAACCAGTTCGGGGCGGCCCGGTCGCGGCTTGCGGTTCACCAGGTCGATGGGCACGCCGCCCGTGGACATGGACGCGCGCAGAGTGCGGCGAAGGTCGATGGCTCCGCGGTGGGCGTGCCTGCGACGCGCGGCCAGACGCGAAGCCAGGATGCGGGCCAACCGCTGGGTACTGCGCTTGAGTTCGGAGAGTTCGGCCTCGGAGGCGCGCAGGAAGTCGACCTCCTCGGCTTGCCGGGCGACGCCGTAGCTCGCCACGCGTTCGCGGCCGATCCGTTCGGCGACCCGCCGCCTGGTCTCGGCCTCGACCGTCGCGCGGAAGCCCGCGATGCGCTGCCGGGCGGCGCGACGGGCGATCTCGGAGTCGAACTCGCTCGTGTCCGGCCCGAGGGCCATGCCCGCGAGGATCTTCGCCAGCAACGTCTGCGGCTGCACCTCTTTCAGCGCCTGGTACGACGAGAAAGACGGACCGCGGGCGGACTGGTACTGGCCGAGTTGCTCGACCAACTGCGCGGCCAGCGCCTCCAGTTGCGGGGTCGCCGACTCCTGCGCCAGCAACTCCGCGAGCAGTTCGCGCAGCGCCGGGATGTCCACGTCTCCCGAGGGCGTGTGCGGGATCTCCAGCTCGTCCTGGCTCGCGGCGCGCTGCCCGACGGCGACGGGGAACCACAGGTCGAACAGCCCGTCGAAGGTCGCGCGGTGGGTGGTGCGCCGCAACAACGCGCACGCCAGCCCCTCCCGCAGGACCTCACGGTCCATCAGGTCGAGCACGGTCACCACGCGGCCCGCGTCCACCGTCTCCGACGGTCCGACCGGTATCCCGCGCGCCCGTAGCGCCTCCACGAAGCCGACCAGATGTCCCGGGATACCGTGTGGCGCGCTCAGTGCCGCGACATCGGCGGGGACCGGACCGGTCGCCATGGCTCAGGCCAGCTTCAGTTCGGCCAGCGCGCGCTGGTGGTCGCTCTGGTGTTTGAGGACCACACCGAGCGTCGCTCGGACGGTGGTGTCGTCCAGATCACGCAGGCCGAGCGCCAGCAGCGTGCGACCCCAGTCGATCGATTCCGCGACCGAGGGCAGCTTCTTCAACTGCATGCCGCGCAGCACGTGCACGATCCGCACCAGCTGCGCGGCGACGGCCGCCGACAGTTCGGGCACCCGGCTGGCCAGGATGCGCCGCTCCAGCTCCTCGTCCGGGAAATCCAGATGCAGGTACAGGCAGCGACGCTTGAGCGCCTCGGACAGCTCGCGGGTGGCGTTCGAGGTGAGCACCACGAACGGTTTGCGGCTGGCGGTGATCGTGCCCAGTTCCGGTACCGTCACCGCGAAGTCGCTGAGCACCTCGAGCAGCAGGCCCTCGATCTCGACGTCGGCCTTGTCGGTCTCGTCGATCAGCAGCACCGTGGGATCGGTGCGCCGGATCGCGGTCAGCAGCGGGCGCGAGAGCAGGAACTCCTCGGTGAAGACGTCGGCCTTCGTCTCTTCCCAGTCGTTCTCGCTGGAGGCCTGGATACGCAGGATCTGCTTGGCGTGGTTCCACTCGTACAGCGCGCGGGCCTCGTCGACGCCCTCGTAGCACTGCAATCGCACCAGCTCGGCGCCCGAGGTCTGCGCGACCGCGCGCGCCAGCTCGGTCTTGCCGACACCCGCCGGTCCTTCGATCAGCAACGGCTTGCCCAACCGATCGGCGAGAAACACCGAGGTGGCGGTGGCCTTGTCCGCCAGGTAGCCCGTGCTGGCCAACCGTTCGATCACGTCGTCCACCGACGTGAAGATCGGCTCCTGTACTGCGCTCTGCGACACCACCCGGCACCTTCCTTCCGAACCGTCCCCCACGCTACGGCAGCGCGTCGCCGATGCCGACTCGGCATCGGCCGTGGCCGCCGCGCACGCGGGTCAGACGGGCCGGATCTGTCCTTCGCCCCAGACGATCCACTTCGTGGAGGTCAGCTCCGGCAGCGCCATCGGGCCGCGAGCGTGCAACTTCTGGGTGGAGATGCCGATCTCGGCGCCGAAGCCGAACTGCTCGCCGTCGGTGAACGCGGTGGAGGCGTTCACCATCACGGCGGCGGCGTCGACCCGGCTGGTGAACTCGCGGGCCGCGGCGAGGTCGCCGGTGACGATGGCCTCGGTGTGGCCGGTGCCCCAGGTGTTGATGTGCTCCACCGCCGCGTCCAGGCCGTCGACCACTTTGAGCGCGATGTCCAGGGTGAGGTATTCCTCGCCCCAGTCGGCCTCGGTGGCCGGAACCTGGCCGGGCAGGTCGCCGTGGATGGTGACGCCGGAACGCTCCAGCGCTTCGGTGAGCCGGGGCAGCGCCGTGTCCGCGATCCCGGCGTCGATCAGCACGGTCTCGGCGGCGTTGCACACGCTGGGACGGCGGGTCTTGGCGTTGATCAGGATCCGCTCGGCCATGTCCAGGTCGGCGGCGGCGTGCACGTAGACGTGGCAGTTGCCGGTACCGGTCTCGATGGTCGGCACCTGCGCGTCACGCACGACGGCGTTGATCAACCCGGCGCCGCCGCGCGGAATGACCACGTCGACCAGGCCGCGGGCCTGGATCAGATGCGTGACGCTGGAACGGTCCTCGCTCGGCAGCAACTGCACGGCGTCGGCCGGGATGTCTTGCGCGGCAAGCGATTCGCGCAGCACCGCGACGAGCGCGGCATTGGAGCGGGCCGCCGAGGACGAGCCGCGCAGCAGGGCGGCGTTACCGGACTTGAGCGCGAGCCCGAACGCGTCGACGGTGACGTTCGGCCTGGCCTCGTACACCATGCCGACCACGCCGAGCGGCACTCGCACCTGCCGGATCTCCAAGCCGTTCGGCAGCGTCGAGCCGCGCACCACCACACCCACCGGATCGGGCAGTCCCGCCACCTGACGCAACCCGGAGGCGATGCCGTCGATGCGGGGCTTGGTCAGCCGCAGCCGGTCCAGCAGTGACTCCTCGGTGCCCGCGGCCCGCGCCGCGGCGATGTCCTCGGCATTGGCGGCCAGCACCCGATCGGCGGCGGCCAGCAGCGCGTCGGCGGCGGCGTGCAGGGCGTCGTTCTTCCGCGCCGTCGTCAACTGGGCGAGGGCTCGCGACGCGACCCTGGCCTTGCGCGCGGCCTCGTGTACCACCTCGCGAACATCAGGCTGGGTGGTCGTTCCTACCGTCATGGGTACAGCCTACGCACCGGTTACACCGCCGATCCCACCCGCCGCGACGCGGGCGCGGTCACGTGCGCGACCCGGGCCGGGCGACTACCGTCCGGCGATATGACGGTCGAATCGGACGCTCCCGCGATCGTGGTGCTCGGCAGCGTCAACATGGACCTGATCACTACGACCGCACGCAGGCCGGTCCCCGGTGAGACGGTCCTCGGCAACGGCTTCGCCATGGTGCCCGGCGGGAAAGGCGCGAATCAGGCGATCGCTGCGCGGCGGGCGGGCGGCGAGGTCCGCTTCCTCGGGGCGGTCGGCGACGACGTCTTCGCCGGTGAACTGCGCGCGGCGCTCACGAACGCCGCGGTGTTCACCGACCGGCTGCGCACGGTCGCCGGGCCGAGCGGCATCGCCACGATCGTGGTGGACGACGACGGCGAGAACAGCATCATCGTCGTCGGAGGCGCCAACACGCGGATGACCGAGCTGACCGAGGACGACCTGGCGGCGATCGCGGCCGCCGATATCTTGTTGTGCCAGCTGGAGATTCCGGTCGAAACGATCGCCGCCGCGGCCCGCCACGCCCGCGCGCACGACACCACCGTGCTGGTGAACCCCTCGCCCGCCCGTCCGCTGCCGACCGATCTCTGGACGAATATCGATGTCGCCGTGGTGAATTCCGGCGAGGCCGAGCAACTGGGCGCGGACCTGGACACCGTCGCGCACGTGGTCGTCACCCGCGGGGCGGCGGGCGCGGACTATCGCGGACCGGACGGCGCCCGCCTGTCCCGGCCCAGCCCGCGGGTCGAAGTCGTCGACACCACCGGCGCGGGCGACGCCTTCACCGGTGCGCTGGCCGCAGCCTGGCATCGGGGGCCGGAATGGGCGCTGACCTGGGCTTGCGCGGCCGGGGCGCTGGCGACGACCCGGTTGGGCGCGAGCAGTTCGATCCCGGCCCGCGAGGAGATCACCGCAGCCCTCGCCGCGGAGTGACGACTCGCGCCGCGGCGGCTCCCGCTGCGCCCGAGCCGATATCGTGATGGGCATGGCCACCACGCCGGATCGCATCCCCGCCGAGGGCGACACCGCGCCGATCGAGCGGCTGGACGCGGCCATGGTCGCGCTGAGCTTCGTGGACAACGCGGGCATCACGCGCGTGAAAACCGTCCCCAGCCAGCGGCTGGACCGAGCGTCCCGGTACGGCGTCGGAGTATCGCCGTGCTTCGAGACCTTCGCCTTCGACGACCTGATGGCGATCGGGCGCTATCTCGGCGGGCCCGACGGCGATCTGCGACTCGTCCCCGATCTGAGCATGCTCACCGAACTGGCCTGCCAGCCCGGCTGGGCGTGGGCGCCCACGGACAAATACACCCAGGACGGCACCCGCTTCGCCGCTTGCCAGCGCCACTTCGCGGCACGCCAGACGGCTGCGGCGCAGGCCGCCGGACTGCGGTTGTCCATGGCGTTCGAGACCGAATGGGCGGTGGGCCGCGCCGACGACACCGACGACTTCACACCCGCGATCCACGGCCCCGCCTACGGACTGGTGCGGCTCGGGCAGGTGGCCGACTACGCCGCCGACCTGGTCGCCGCGCTCGAGCGCCAAGGCGTCACCGTCGCCCAGTTCCATCCCGAATACGCGCTCGCGCAACTGGAGTTGTCGGTCGAACCGTCCGAGCCGGTCACCGCCGCCGACGAGGCCGTGCTGGTCCGGCACACGATCCGGCAGGTGAGCGCGCGGCACGGCCGTCGCGCGCTGCTCGCCCCGTGCATCGAACCGGGCGGCGCCGGTTCCGGAGCGCACCTGCACCTGTCGGTGACCGACGAGGACGGACCGCTGTTCGCGGGCGGCGACGGCCCGCACGGCATGCGGCGGACCGGCGAGGCGTTCCTGGCGGGAGTGCTGCGCGAACTGCCCGCGCTGGTCGCGGTCGGCGCGGGCAATCCGGCGAGCTTCCTGCGGTCGGAGCCGTCGCGCTGGGCGGGAGTCTGGCAGTGCTGGGGCCACGAGACGAGAGAGGCCGCGCTGCGGTTCGTCACCGGGGTGCGCGGCACCGAGGCGTGGGCGGCCAACGCCGAGATCAAATGTTTCGACGCGACCGGCAATCCGTACCTGATCGTCGGGTCGGTGATCGCCGCCGGGCTCGCCGGTGTCGCCGAACAGTTGCGCCTTCCGGTCGAAATCACCGGTGATCCAGCGACTTTCGACGCCGAGGCACGCATGGTATCGAATGTGCGCCGCCTGCCGACCACCCCGTCCGAAGCCGCCGATCACCTCGCCGCGTCCACGGTGCTCGCCGACGCCATGGGCGTCGAATTACACGACGCGCTGCTCACCGTGCGCCGCGCGGAGGCCGAGCGGTACGCCGCCGCGAGCGCCGAAGAGCTGGTCGCCCTGACCCGCTGGCGGTTCTGACATGCTCACCGACGGTGTCCGGCTCACCGACCACCACTGCCACGGGGTGTACACCGAGAACCTGGATCGGCCCGGTTTCGAGCGCTTGCTCGGGGAAGGCGCGCACTGCAGTTTCGATTCCGCGATCGGGCTCGCCGTGCGCCGCTGGTGTGCCCCCGCGCTCGATCTGCCCGCCCACGTCGGCCCGGACGTCTACCTGCGTCATCGCGCCCGGCTCGGCGCGCGCGAGGTGTCCGCCCGGCTGCTGCGCGCCACCGGGGTGACCCGATGGTTTCTGGACACCGGAATCGGTGGTGGAACAGCGGATTTCATCGAGCTGGCCGGCGGGGAGGTGCGTGAGGTGGTGCGGCTGGAGCAAGTGGCCGAGCAAGTCGTCGCGCAGGTCGGCGCGGTGTCCGGGGTGTACGAGCGGATCGAGGAGGAGCTGCGCGCTCGGGCGGTCGGCGCCGTCGGGTTGAAGACGATCGTGGCGTACCGGTGCGGTCTGGACTTCCCGCCGCGGGATCACCCGCCGACCAGTTTCGCGCCCGAGCACCGGCTCACCGATCCGGACGTCCTCGGCTGGCTGGTCGGCCTCGGCGCGCGCATCGGCGCCGAACTCGGTCTTCCGCTGCAATTCCACACCGGATTCGGTGACCCGGACCTGCGCCTGCGGCACGGCGACCCGCTGCTGCTCACCGACTTCCTGCGCCGGACCGCGGGCACCGGGCTGTCGGTGATGCTGCTGCACTGCTGGCCCTTCCACCGCCATGCCGCCTACCTCGCGCACGTCTTCGAGCACGTCCATCTGGATCTGGGCCTGACCATCCCTTATGTGGGACAGCGGGCCGGGGCCGTGCTGGCCGAGACGCTGGAGCTGGCTCCGTTCCGGGCGCTGTGTTACTCCTCCGACGGCTACGGGCTCCCAGAGCTGCACTACCTGGGCGCCCTGCTCTGGCGGCGCGGTCTCGGCAAGCTCGTCGACGAGTGGCTCGCCGACGACGCGATCACCACCGCCGACGCCGAAGCCCTGGTCAGCGCCATCGCCCACGGGAACGCCGAGCGCGTCTATCGCGCACGGTTCGAGCAAGCGGCCGGCTGACCGCCACCATTCCGGGCGGTCGAATATTCGAGTGCGCCGGGTGTCCTCGGTACCTACCGTTGATGGCATAACCAACGGAAGGATCGACACCATGTTTCCCGTCGAGCTGCGCGGCACCAAGGCGCAGACGCTGATGTGGGCCGACGAGCACGAGGTCGAGCAGGCCGCGCTCCAGCAGCTGCGCAACATCGCCGCGCTGAAATGGGTCCACGGCGTCCGCGTGATGCCGGACGTGCACCTCGGCAAGGGGGCCACGGTCGGCTCCGTGATCGCGATGAAGGACGCGGTGGCCCCCGCCGCGGTCGGCGTGGACATCGGGTGCGGCATGGAGAGCGTGCGCACCGACCTCACCGCGGCGGATCTGCCCGACAACCTGCGTTCGCTGCGGTCGCGCATCGAGGCGGCGGTGCCGGTCGGCTTCCAGGCGCATCACGACGCCGTCGACGTCACCCGGCTCGGCGGCCAGGTCGCGGGCCTCGGCGCGAGCACGGCGACGCTGCGCGCGGGCTGGGACCGGTTCTGGGGTTCGTTCGGCGCGCTGGACAGCCGGGTTCAGGCACGAGAGTCCAAGGCGCACAAGCAGATGGGCACGCTCGGCGGTGGCAACCACTTCATCGAGGTCTGCCTGGACCAGGACGACCGGGTGTGGATCCTGTTGCACTCCGGCAGCCGCAACATCGGCAAGGAACTCGCCGAGCGGCACATCTCGATCGCGCGCACGCTGCCGCACAACGTCGATCTGCCCGACCGCGACCTGGCGGTCTTCGTCTCCGGCACGCCGGAGATGCGGGCGTACCGGCGCGACCTCACCTGGGCGCAGGAGTACGCGGCGCGCAACCGCGCGGTGATGCTCGCCCTGGTCTGCCGTGCGGTCGCCGCCGAATTCGCCGATCGCGGAGTGCGTTTCGAGCAGCCCATAAGCTGTCACCACAATTATGTGGCGGAGGAGATCGTCGACGGCGTGCCCATGCTGGTGACCCGCAAGGGGGCCGTGCGCGCGGGGGAAGGCGATCTCGCGCTGATCCCCGGCTCGATGGGTACCCGCTCGTATGTCGTACGCGGCAAGGGGAATCCGGCTTCTTTCCAGTCCGCCTCGCACGGCGCGGGACGGCGGATGAGCCGCAACGCGGCCAAGAGGCAGTTCACCGTGGCCGACCTCATCGCCCAGACCGAGGGCGTCGAGTCGCGCAAGGATGCGGGCGTGGTGGACGAGATCCCGGCCGCGTACAAGGACATCGACGAGGTCATCGAGGCACAACGGGACCTGGTCGACGTGGTCGCGACGCTGCACCAGGTGCTCTGCGTCAAGGGCTGAACGTCGGCTGCGCGCGGGGCGGACCGACTCGCCCGGCGTGCGGCCGCGGTCAGCGCCGCCGCAAGGTGGCGGCGAGCCCGGCTCCGATGAGCAACAGGCCGAGCACCAGCCCCCATCCGTTCAGCACCCAGTTGTAGAGGGCCAGGCGCCATTCCTCCGACAGCCCCGGCGTCTGCTCGATCAGACGCCAGAGGTCGTGAGGGAAGAACAACTGCACCGCGCCCGGCAGCAGACCCCACACCAGGCCCGCTGTCACAGTGCCGACGGGTGAGTACGCGGCCAGCAGCGCCACCAGGAACAACAGCAACGCACCACCGATCATCTGGGCGTTCGAGCTCCAGCGGTCGCCCTCGTCCCCGAGGATCACCCACTGCCGGGTGCCGAGCCCGCCATGAGCGGCCAGGCCGATCCCGATCGGCGTCACCGACAAGCCGACGAGCGTGCCCGTCACAGTGCGCCAGACGTTGTTGCTGGTCCGGAACTCGGCGCCCGGCGGAGCCCACCCCGCGGGCGGCTGAATGTGGCTCGACACCACTGCCTCCTCCCCGGTCCCCGCACCGGGGATTCAGGGCTTCATTGTCCATCGCCGGGAGCTGTTTCGCTCTGGATGTCTCGGCGGCGTACTGGATACCATCGGATATGCCCTGGCGGCCCTCGTTCTTCTCACCCGCTCCTGCGGACGCGGCGGCCGGCCCGCCGGAGATCCCCGGCGTGCGGCGTTCCTATGTCACCGCTCGCGGGGTGCGTTTCCACGTCACCGAGGCGGGGCCGGCGGATGGCCGCCCCGTGTTGGCCTTGCACGGCTGGCCCGAACATCATTACGCCTATCGTCACCTGCTCGCCGACCCGCCGGACGGACTGCGGATCATCGCGCCCGACCTACCCGGCTACGGCTGGTCCGGTCCCGCGCCGCACCGGTGGGCCAAGGACGACGTCGCCTCCGACCTGCTCGCATTGCTGGACGCGCTCGGCCTGAAGCGCGTGCTGCTGGTCGGCCACGACTGGGGCGGTTACATCGCCCACCTGCTCGTGCTGCGCGAGCCGGAGCGATTCGACGCGCTGCTGGCGCTCAACATCGCCCACCCGTGGCAGACACCGCGCACTTTCCTCCCGCACGCGTGGCGGTTCCTGCTCTATCAACCCGCCGTCGCGGCGTTCGGCATCTACCTGCACCAGCGCACCCGCTTCCTGGACCTCGTCTTCGCCGGCGCCGTACGCGATCGCGAGAAGTTCGGACCCGAGGCGATTCGCGTCTACGCGGACCGTTTCCGCGACCCCGTCTGTGCCCGCACGGCGACCGACACCTACCGCACTTTCCTGCTGCGCGAAGTTCCGCGCTCGGCCGGACACGGCGAACGACGTCGAGCGAAGATTCCGATCCGCACCCTGTTCGGAGTCGAGGACGCGGCGGTCCATCCTTCGCTCGCCGCCGAGGAGACCGCGCGCGCCGACGACTACCGCCTGGAACCGGTGCGGGGCTGCGGCCACTTCATTCTCGAGGAACGTCCGGATCTGGTCCGTGCCCGGCTGGCCGAGTTGGCGGCCGCTACCGCGCGATCCGCCTGATCACGGCCGTCGTCGCGGCCTCACGCCGAGGATGCGCACCCGCCACGGCGAGATCGTGTGGCCGGAAGGCGCCGCGCGCGGCTGACCGATCGCCACACCGGCGCCCCGACGCCGCCTGTCGGTGGCGTCGGGCACGATGGACCGCATGACCACGGCCACCGACGCGTCTCCGATCGACCTCTCGGCCCCCGACCTGCGCGAGCACGCCGAACAGCTGCTGCGCGAGCTGGCCGGGGCGGGCGCCGCGCTGCGGGAGGATCAGTGGACCGCGATCGAAGCGCTCGTCGTACGGCGGCGCAGGGCGCTGGTCGTGCAGCGCACCGGCTGGGGCAAGTCGGCGGTGTACTTCATCGCCGCCAAGCTGCTGCGCAGGGCCGGGCGCGGGCCCACGGTGATCGTGTCGCCGCTGCTCGCGCTGATGCGCAACCAGGTCGCGGCGGCACAGCGCGCGGGAGTGGTCGCCGCGACCATCAACTCGGGCAATGTCACCGAGTGGGACGAGATCCACGCACAGGTCGCCGCCGGTGCGGTCGACGTGCTGCTGGTCAGCCCGGAGCGATTGAACAACCCGGATTTCCGGGATCAGGTGTTGCCCCGGCTCGCGGCCGACGCCGGGCTGGTGGTGATCGATGAAGCGCACTGCGTGTCGGACTGGGGCCACGACTTCCGGCCGGACTACCGGCGCATCCGGACGCTGATCGCCGACCTGGGCTCGGACGTCCCGGTGCTCGCCACCACCGCGACGGCCAACGACCGGGTGGTCACCGATGTCGCCACCCAGATCGGCACCGACACCCTGGTGCTGCGCGGCACGCTGGATCGCGAGTCGCTGCACCTGTCGGTGGTTCGCTTCGACGATGCCGTGGAGCGCACCGCCTGGCTCGGCGGGCACCTCGACCGGCTGCCCGGCTCCGGCATCGTCTACACGCTCACCGTCGCCGCCGCGCACGATCTGGCCGACGTGCTGAACTCACACGGCCACACCGTCGCCGCCTATACGGGCCAGACCGACCCGACCGAACGCGAGGCGCTCGAAGCGGCGCTGCTGAACAACGAGGTGAAGGCGCTCATAGCCACCTCCGCGCTCGGCATGGGCTTCGACAAGCCCGATCTGGGATTCGTGGTGCACATCGGTGCGCCGTCCTCGCCCATCGCCTACTACCAGCAAGTGGGACGCGCGGGGCGCGGCACCGACCGGGCCGAGGTGATCCTGCTTCCCGGCCCCGAGGACGCGCGGATCTGGAGCTACTTCGCCTCCGTCGCCTTTCCCCGCGAGCACATCGTGCGTGCCGTTCTCGATGCGCTGGACTCCGACCGGGCGTTGTCCACCGCGGCGTTGGAACCGCTGGTGGAGTTGAACCGCTCCCGGCTGGAGATGGTGTTGAAGGTGCTCGACGTGGACGGCGCGGTGCGCCGCGTGCGCGGCGGCTGGATCGCCACGGGCCGGCCGTGGACCTATGACACCGAACGGTACGAGCGCCTGTCCATCGCCCGCGAGGCCGAGCAGCAGGCCATGATCGACTATCAATCGACCGCCGGTTGCCGCATGGAATTCCTGCGCCGCCAGCTCGACGACCCGGGTTTGTCCACGGATTCGCCCGGCTGCGGCCGCTGCGACAACTGCACCGGCCACCGCCCCGACCGCACTGTCGCCGCCGACGCGGTGGCCGCGACCAAGGCCCGGCTCGATCGTCCCGGCCTCGATCTCGCGCCGCGCAAGCAGTGGCCCACTGGTATGGCCAAGCTGGGAATCCCTTTGTCCGGCAAGATCTCCGGCGGAGCCGAGACCGGTCGTGTTCTCGGCAGGCTGACCGACCTCGGCTGGGGGCAGCGACTGCGCACGCTGCTCGACGGCCCGGACGACCCGGTTCCCGACGCGGTCTTCGACGCCTGCGTCGCCGTTCTGCGCGAGTGGGATTGGGCCGCCCGCCCGACCTCGGTGCTCGCCCTGGAATCGCCACGCCACCCCGTGCTCACCGCCACCCTCGCCGCCCGCCTCGCCGAAGTCGGCCGCCTGCACGACCTCGGCACGCTGCGCACCCGCCCGGACCGACCGCCCGTCTCGGCGGCGAACTCCGCGCATCGCGTCGCCGGACTCTTCGATTCCTGGGAGATCCCCGACCTGACCCGAGTACCGGGTCCGATCTTGCTGGTGGACGCCATCACCGACACCGGCTGGACCTTCACCGTCGCCGCCCACTCCCTCCGAGCAGCCGGCGCCGCCGCCATCCTCCCCTTCGCCTTGGCCACACCGACATAACGACGACACCCAGCGAACGCGTGCGGGTCTCCTGACCCACGAAGAAGCCGCACGCCGTCGAACACGCTCCACCGGCATCCATCGGGCACGCCCGCAACGCGGTTCGTAAGCGTCGCTCGCTGAACGTCCAACGGGCCGTAGCGGCTAGTTGTTGCCGGGCAGATCGATCAGGAAATCTGTGATGCGGTTCCAGATCTCTTCGTGCGGTGCACCGTGTTCGGTCAAATCACCCAGGTCACGGACCTTGTCGATGACGATTCGTATGCGAGTGACCGCGACCGGGTCCCGCCGCCAATGTTCCTGGCCGACTCGCAGCGTCGCGACCAGCAGGTCACCAGGAAAAAGATCGCCTCCGGCCAGCGGATTCCATTGCAACTGGTGTAACACACGCGGCAGTAGGACATCGACGCCTTCGTTCTGCTGCAGAAGACAACGAACTTCCTCGTCGGTCAGACGCCCGATCGGCTTGCGCCGCAACTCATGCGCAGTACGCGTCAGACCGCTCGCATCCGCAGGCAAGGTGGGCCACACGTCGTCCTCGAGCTGCTCCAACGACAGATCCTCATCAGCGTCCGCGCATACCGTCCATCTCCCGGTTTCGTACCGGAAAAAGAGAGTAGCGACGTTGTCCGGTGAATGAATGATTCGCGCGAAGGCGACATCTCCGAAGAGGCGGATGCCCGAAACCTCGAAGGTAAGCTCACCGATCGGCTCACCAGTAGGGTCGTCATAGTCGGGATCGGGCACATTGTCCAAGAACTGCTCGGCTTCCTCGGCGCACATCAAGGCGGCCATCTCACGAGGGCTCCCTCGCTCCACCGCCACCCAGAACTCGTTGATCAGCCTCAAGATCAGCGACTCGTCGTCACCCGAAGACCTCATCCCGGCATCCTGCCCGCACCGACGTCTCCGTGCCCACGAAAACGTCGCGACGAAGTCGCGGCCGAAGTCACAGACTCAACGTCGCCCGCAAGCGCGCGTCCAGGGATTCCGTTTCCTCCAAGGAGAGCACGCCGAGGTGTTCGGTGAGCCAGGGCCGGTAGGCGCGGTGCAGTTTGAGGGTGTCGGCCCAGCCGTGCTCGGTGTGGGTGGCCAGCACGTGGCCCGGGTCGGCGTCGCGCAGTGGAACGACTTGCAACCAGCGATAGCGCGAAGTGATCACCGCCGAATCGGACACCAGCACCACTGTCATGCGCCGCGGGAAGGGGGTGCCGTCGCTGAGGGTCGGGGCGTAGCGCCAGACCTCACCGCGTCTCATGCGGCGCCGTCGGCGTCGTCGTCGGCGGCGGCCTGGGTGATCGCCACGTCGTCGTAGGCGGCGGCCAGTTCGGCTTCCTCGTCGATGGTCAGCGCGGTGAGGCTGTCGTGCACGAGCGTGGTGCGCAGCGCGGCGTTGATCACCGCCGACAGGCTGCGGTTCTGGCGATCGGCGGCCGCTCTGGCCCACTCGGCCACCTGTGGATCCAGCGTGACGGTCACGCGCGTCGCCTTGCTCATACCCGTATGCATACCAGAGCGGTGCAGCGCCGCGGACCGGTACGGGACATCCGTCGCGGCGGCGCGCGATCGTGCGCGGATTTCCTTCGGCTCGGCCACTACAGTCGACCCGTGGCCAGCAAATCCACCGGGTCGGCGATCGAGCTAGAGGTCGGCGATCACACGCTCAAAGTCTCCAACCCCGACCGCGTCTACTTCCCGGAGTCCGGCGCGACCAAGCTCGACTTGGTGCGGTACTACCTGAGCGTCGGGGACGGCATCGTCAACGCGTTGCGCGGCAGGCCCTGCATGCTGCACCGGTTCCCCAAAGGACTCGCGGGCGAAAAGGTGCATCAGAAGCGGCTTCCCGCGGGCGCGCCGGAGTGGATTCCGACTGTGCGGGTGTACTTCCCGCGCTATGGACGGCACGCCGACGAGTTGTGCGTCGAGAAGCTCGCCGACGTCATCTGGGCGGTGCAGATGTCGACCGTCGAGTTCCATCCGTGGAATTCCCGCGCCGCCGATACCGAGCGTCCGGACGAGTGGCGCATCGACCTCGACCCGATGCCGGACTGCCCGTGGTCGCGGGTGCAGCGGGTCGCGACGGTGGTGCAAGAGATCCTCGACGAGATCGGCGCCGTCGGATGGCCGAAGACCTCCGGCGGCAAAGGCCTGCACGTGTACGTCCGGATCGCGCCGCACTGGGGTTTCCAGGAGGTGCGCCGGGCGGCGCTGGCGTTCGCCCGCGAGGTCGAGCGCCGCGCACCCGATGACGTGACCACCACGTGGTGGCGGCGCGATCGCGACCCGAAGCTGCTGTTCGTCGACTACAACCAGAACGCGCGCGATCACACCATCGCCGCCGCCTACTCGGTGCGCGGCGTCCCCGCCGCGACGGTCTCCACCCCGGTACGCTGGGACGAGATTCCCGACATCGATCCGCGCGACTTCACCATGTCCTCCGTCCCCGCTCGCTTCGCCGAACTCGGCGATCTGCACGCGGGCATGGATGACGCGGTGTTCCACCTGGATCCTCTCCTGGAGTGGGCCGAGCGGGACAAGGTGGACGTGGAGCTCGACGACGAGCAGAGCGAGGCCTAGCGCCGCGCCCGGCGGTGCTACGGTCGCAAGGTCCACCCGCTCGCGACCACGTCCTACTGCTCCGAAGGAGGTCCAACCATGAACCGGCCTGCAGTAACGATCGCGATCGCCCCCGCCGATCCTCCCCCCACGCTGGTGGAGAAGGCCGTGGTGGAGGCGGGCGCCGCCGTCTCCGATCTCGACGAGGCGCAAGGGTTGATCTGGGTCGGCGGCCCGGACGAGTTCCCGGAGCGACTGCCCGCAGGCGTGGAATGGGTGCAGCTCCCGGCCGCCGGTATCGAGGAATGGTTCACCGCGGGCGTCATCGCCAGGCATCCCGGTGTGCGATTCACCTCAGCCGCGGGCGCTTTCGCGGCGAGTGTAGCCGAGCACGCGCTCATGCTGCTGCTCGCGGGCGTCCGCTACCTGCCCGAGCACTTGCGCGCGGCGGACTGGCGGCAGCAGGACTTCTTTCCGCACGTCGGCACGCTGCGCGGCAAGACCGTCACGATCGTCGGCGCGGGCGGCATCGGCCGCGCGCTGATCCCGATGCTGGTGCCGCTCGGCGCGCACATCATCGCGGTGAACCGCAGCGGACGGCCGGTCACCGGCGCAGGCATCCCGCCGTCGGTCGAGACGATCTCCGCCGAGCATCTCGGCCGGGTCTGGCCGCACACCGATCACGTGGTGGTCGCCGCGCCCGCCACGCCCGCCACCAGGCATCTCATCGGCGCGGACGTACTCGCGCGGCTCAAACCGTCCTCCTGGATCGTCAACGTCGCGCGCGGCAGCCTCGTCGACACCGACGCACTGGTCGACGCGCTGCGCTCCGGCGCGATCGGCGGCGCCGGACTCGACGTCACCGACCCCGAGCCGCTCCCGGCGGGCCATCCGCTCTGGTCGCTGCCGAATGCCATTATCACCCCGCATGATTCGAATCCGCCCCAACTCCGCTTGGCGGCCTTCGCCGACCACGTCCAGGCGAACGTCGAGCGCTTCGTCGAACGCCGCCCGCTGCTCGCACCGATCGATCCCGCGCTCGGGTACTGACGGAGGCACTTCGCGCGCAACAACATTCGAGTGTGTCAGCCGAACAACGCTCGACCGAGGATTTCCTCGATGACTCCGCTCTTGGCGTTGGCGTAGTGCTGCACGAACTTCCATTCGCGCTGCGCCAGCTCTCGTTTGGTCCGTTCGTAATACGCACGATCGTCCTCATGCGTGCGCAACCAGTCGCGGAAGGCCAGGATCCGCTCCATCTCGGGCCCTCCCGATTCCGGCGAGAGCACATGCAGATTCACGTTCCACCGCGCACCGCTGTCCACCCGACGAACGAAACAGCGATGCTGGTACCAGTCCGGTTGCCGGATACGCAGCTCATACCCGGCAGCCTCGAGGGCTGATAGATAGGCGACTTCGGCGGCGGCATCCAAAACAAGCAACAGGATGTCGATGACCGCCTTGGCCGCGAGACCGGGAACCGACGTGGACCCCGTGTGCTCTATTCGCAGCGCCACATCGCCGAGCGCCGCACGTATCGCGGCTTCTTCTTCCGCGTACCAGACCGGCCACGCCGGGTTGTATTCCTCGAGCACCACCCCGGCCGCGTAGGGCCGCAAGTCGCCGACCGTCGCCGCCGCTATGTCGTCGTCATCCAACGTCGCCATACGTCACGGTAACCGGCACACGCATCAGCCTTCTAGAAATGTGCCATTGACAACTGGCACATTCATCACTGATTCTTAGCGCATGACAAGGTCGACGAGGACCTCGGTCCCCGGTGTTCCCACCGCGCCCTCGGCACGCGCCACTGTGGCCGCGGCAGCTACCAGGCTCACCCTGCGTCCGCTGAACTGCGCGGTTCCGATGAATCCGCCGGGTGTCTGGTTCGCGCGTAAGCTCATCGCCACCCTGATGGCCGTCGGCGGTCCGGTTCCGGCAGGCACTTCCGTCACTCAGGTCCGGTCGGGCGCGGTGCGCGGTGAATGGGTTCGGGCGGCGGGGGTGCCGTTCGGAACGCGGGCCGTCTACTACATCCACGGCAGCGGCTACGTGATCTGCTCGGCTCGCACCCATCGCGGGCTCGCGGCCCGGCTGTCGGCCGAGACGGGACTCCCGGTCTTCCTCTCCGACTATCGTCTGGCGCCCGAACACCGGTTCCCGGCCGCGGCCGACGACGTCGAAGCGGGCTACCGCTGGCTGCTCGGCCGTGGCATCGCCCCGGAAGACCTGGTGATCGCCTGCGACTCCGCGGGTGGGCATCTCGCACTGGACCTGCTGGTCGAGAACGGACGGCACCGACGGCCGCAGCCCGCGGCCGTGGCGATGTTCTCCCCGCTGCTCGACCTCACCCTGAGCCTGGCGGCCGAGCGGGAACGCGTCCGGACCGATCCGCTGATCTCGGCCGCCGCCGCGAGCAAGCTGCCCGCGGCCTACACCAGCGGCCACGCCGCCGACGCGGCGCGCCTGCGGCTGGCCATCCCGCACGGTCTCGCGCTGCCGCCGATCCTGGTGCAGGTCGGCGGCACGGAGATGCTCGGCGCCGACGCACAGGCGCTGTGCGAAATGGTCCGGCGCGCGGGCGGCAGCTGCGAACTCGAGATCTGGCCGGGACAACTGCATGTCTTCCAGGCCCTTCCCATGGTGGTGCCCGAAGCCGACCAGGCTCTCGCCCGCGCCGCCGACTTCCTGCGCGCGGCGCTGGTCGCTACCTCCGGCACGGAAAAGGTGAGCTGAGATGTTCGGATTGGACAAGTTGATGGCACTGGGCCGCACCCGGCGCACGCACGGCGCGCGAGCCGTGGTCACCGGCGCGGGCAGCGGCATCGGCCGGGCGTTCGCGCTGGAGATCGCGGCCCGCGGCGGACGGGTGATCTGCGCCGACATCGATGAGGCGCGCGCCGACGAGACGGTCGCACTGATCGAACGCGATCACCCGGGCGCCGCGCATGCCTTCCGCTGCGACGTGGCGCAACGGGAAGACGTGGAGTTGCTGGCCCGCTTCGCCGAAACGATTTTCGACCGCCCGGTCAGCCTGGTGATCAACAACGCCGGCGTCGGCATCGGCGGAAAAGCCGTGGGAAACATCGGTTTCGACGACTGGCAGTGGGCCCTGGGCATCAACCTCTGGGGCGTCGTGCACGGCTGTGAAGTGTTCGCTCCGCGTCTGCGCACGGCCGGGCGCGGCGGCATTATCAACGTCGCCTCGGCCGCCGGATTCGCCGCCGCGCCCTCGATGGCCGCCTACAACGTGTCCAAGGCGGGCGTGATGTCGTTATCGGAGACCATGGCCGCCGAGCTGAGCGGCTCCGGAGTCGCGGTCACCGTCCTGTGCCCGACGTTCGTCCGCACGAACGTCGCGCGCGACGGCCGGATCACCAAGGAATCGGCGCAGCTGGCCGACTTCCTCATGCGCTGGACGGGATTCTCCCCCGAGCGCGTCGCGCGCACCGCCCTCGACGCGCACGACCGCGGGCAGCTCTACGTCCTGCCCCAGCTGGACGCGCACGTCGTCTGGCTGCTCAAGCGGTACTTCCCCGCGCAATACACCTTTGCCCTCGGGCTCCTGGAGCGGCTGCTGCCACAAGAGGACTCGACCACCACCGACCGCACGTCGGTCACCGACAAGACAGGAGTCTGACATGGCCGCCATCGCGATGGACTTCGACGACATGCTCCGCAAGATCAAGGACCGCCAGTGGGCACTGGCCGACATCGATTGGGACGCTCCGGGCGCCGAGACGATCACGCCGGAACTGCACGCCAAGCTCAAGCCGTTCATGGCCGATCTGATGTGGATCGAGAACGTCGGCGCGCGCGGCTTCGCGGCGATGACCAAGAAGGCGCCGAACGAGACGCTGCGCGAGATCTACCGCTATTTCCACGCCGAGGAGCAGAAGCACGCCAACGCCGAGCTGGCGCTGATGCGTCGGTGGGGCATGCTCGACGGCGACGAGATCCCGCAGCCGAACGTCAACGTCAAGCTGGTGATCGATTTCCTGGACAAGTACTCCGACGACATGTCGCTGTCGTTCCTCGGCACCGTCATCCCGATGCTCGAGGTCGCGCTCGACGGCGCGCTGATCAAGTTCATCATGGACGAGATCGAGGACCCGGTCTGCCAGGAGGTGTTCAAGAAGATCAACTCCGACGAATCCCGCCATCTGGCGGTCGATTTCGCCGTGATGGACCTGTTGGGTCACGCGGAGATGCGCAAGCTGCTCATCGACCTGGTCGGCGGCTGGGCCAAGCCCTCGCTGATCATCGGCGTGCTGAGCTACGTGCCGCTGCTGAACAAGATGCGCGACAACATCGTCGCGATGGGCGTGGACGAGGAGAAGCTCTACGGCGCGCTCAAGCGGTACGCGAACGTCGGCGAACGCAGTGAATTCGCCCGCAGGCTGCCGATGTACCAGATCGTCAAGACGCACGGCAGCTGGGTGATCGACCGCGGGCACCCGTACCATCTCGTGGCCGACGCGCTGGTGAAGATCACCGGGTTGGTGCCGAAGACGCTGCTGCGCAACAACCCGACCTGGTCGAAGGAACTGACCTACGAGCCCGCGGCATGACAGGGAATTCGATGAGTACGCATACCCTCGACGTCGCCGTCATCGGCGGCGGATTCGCCGGAATCGGCACGGCCATCCGGCTGAAGCAACGCGGAATCCGTGATTTCGCGATTCTCGAGCGCGGCACCGCGATCGGCGGAACCTGGCGCGACAACACCTATCCCGGTGCGGCGTGCGATATTCCGTCGCGGCTGTACTCCTACAGTTTCGCGCCGAACCCGAACTGGTCGCGCACCTACTCCGGGAGCAACGAGATCCTCGGCTACATCGAGGCGATGGCCGCGGAGTTCCGGCTCGGTCCGCACATCCGGTTCGGCCACAACGTTTCCGGCATGGTGTTCGACGAGCAGGCCGGAGTGTGGGAGATATCGATCGACGGCCACGCGGACCCGATCCTCGCCCGCACCGTCGTGCTGGCGTCCGGCCCGCTGGCCAATGCCAGTCTTCCGGACATCCGCGGCATCGAGACCTATCGAGGTCACAAGATCCACAGCGCCCGTTGGGATCACGATTACGACTTCACGGGCAAACGGGTCGCGGTCGTCGGCACGGGCGCCAGCGCGGTCCAGATCATCCCGGAACTGGTCGACAAGGCCGCCTCGGTGAAGGTGTTCCAGCGCACGCCCGGCTGGGTGCTGCCGCGGATCAATCGGCAGACCAACGGCTTGACCAAGGAGCTCTACCGTCGGCTGCCCGCCGCCGAGCAACTGGCGCGACGCGCCTGGTTCTACGGCCACGAGTCGGTAGCGCTGGGCGTGGTCTGGAACACGCCGCTGACCAGGGTGGTCGAGCTGGTCGGCAAGGCGCAGCTGCGCAGGCAGGTCAAGGATCCATGGCTGCGCCGCCAGCTCACTCCGGACTTCAGGGCCGGCTGCAAACGCCTGCTGATGACCGACGACTACTACCCCGCCCTGCAGCGGGACAACTGCAAGTTGATCACCTGGCCGATCGCCCGGATCTCCGAGCACGGCATCCGCACCGCGGAAGGCATCGAGCACCAAGCGGATTGCATCGTCTTCGCGACGGGATTCGACGTCTCCAAAACCGGGACGCCCGTTCCGGTGGTCGGACGCGGTGGCCGGGTTCTCGCGGACGAGTGGTCGCGCGGGGCCTACGCCTACAAGAGCGTCGCGGTTTCCGGATATCCCAACCTGTATCTCACGTTCGGCCCCAATTCCGGCCCGGGACACAACTCGGCGCTGGTCTACATGGAAGCCCAGATCGACTACCTCGTCGGCGCGATCGGCGTCATCCTGGACCGGGACCTGCGCATGCTGGACGTGCGGCGCGACCGGCAGGACCGCTACAACGCCGCCATCCAGCGCAGACTGTCGGCCACCACCTGGAACTCGGGATGCCACAGCTGGTATCTCACCGAGGACGGCTTCAACGCGACCATGTATCCGGGCTTCGCCACCCAGTACGTCCATCAATTGCGCAAGGTCGATCTGGACGACTACCTCGTGGTCGAATCGAACGCCGACCAGCGGCGACAGCGAGTGGCACGGGTTTCCTGAGTGGCGGAGGTACCGGCGGCGCGGACGATAGACTCGGTCCGCAGGGAGTTCTACAGCGCGCCGCCGGTCCTTCGGCGCCGTGGTCAGCGAGGGAGGTGAGGTCGACGCCGGAGTACCGGATCGATGACCTCGCGCGCGCCGCGGGCACCACCACCCGCAACGTGCGCGCCTACCAGGAACGCGGGCTGCTGCCGCCGCCGGTCGGCAAGGACGGCCGGGCCAGCATCTACGACGACGCGCACCTCGAGCGGCTGCGCTTGATCGACGCGCTGCTACAGCGCGGCTTCACCACCGCGCACATCGCCGACTTCATCACCAGCTGGGAGACCGGCAAGGACCTGACCGAGGTACTCGGCCTGCAACACGCCGTGACGGCGTCCTGGGCCAAGGACGAGACCTTCGAGGTGCCCCGTGAGCTGATCGGCACCATCCTCGGCGCCGACGCCGACGAGCTGGTCGACCGGCTGCGCGAGATGCGGCTGGTCCGGCTGGAGGGCGACACGGTGGTGTTCACCGAGACCCAGTTGCTCACCTCGTTCGCCGAACTGCACGAGTACGGTCTGGAACTGCGCACGCTCATCGAGATCTACGCCAAGGTGGCCGACCGGATCGATGACATCACGCACATCATGATCACCGCCGCCAAACAGCACATCATCGACGAGCACGGTCCCGGCTGGATGCCCGACACCAGCGGCGAAATCGCCGAGACCACAACGATGCTCAACAAGATGCGCGAGCTGGCGGTCGCCTCGGTGCACGCCACGCTCGCCCGCTCGCTGGACGTCACGCTGCGCCGCGAACTCGGCGACTATCTCGCCTCCGCCGCCGAGCGAGAGAAACAGCGCAGCGAATCCGGACGCGACGTACCCTCCTAGACAAGCGCAGAGTGCCGACCTTCGACGGATGGAGTCGCCGTGGCGTCCGACCGACCGAGAATTCCGCCGCTGCCGCTGGTACGGGCCGTCGAATCGGTGCGCGCCGCCCTGGCCTTCGCGTTCCGCAAGCTGGTGCCCGGGCACCTCGCGCTGATGGAGCTGATCGCCGCCGGATGGATCACGCAGGCCATCCACGCCGCCGCGGCGCTCGGCGTGGCCGACGCACTCGCGGCGGGGCCGCGATCGGGCGCGGACCTCGCGGCGGCGGTCGGCGCCGACGAGGACGCGCTGCGGCGGTTGCTGCGCCTGCTGATCAGCCACGGCATCTTCACCCAGCGGCGCGACGGACGGTACGCGCTGACGCCGATGGCGCGAGCCCTGTGCCGCGACTCGGACGTGTCGTTGCGCGACGCGGTGCTGTTCTTCGGTTCGCCCGGGCACCGCAACCACTGGTCGCACTTGGTCGACGCCGTGCGCACCGGCGAACCGGTCGGCGTGAAGCTCGACGGGATGCCGTTCTTCGAATACGTCCAGCACGACCGGGAACTCGGCGCACTGTTCGACCGCGCGATGACCAGCATCGGCACCCTGTCGATGGAGCCGCTGTTCGCCGCCTACGATTTCGGCCGCTACGCGACCCTGGTCGACGTCGGCGGCGGCGAAGGGACGATGCTCACCGAGATCCTGCGCCGCGCACCACGATCGCGTGGCATTCTGTTCGACGTGCCCGAAGTGGTGGCCACGGCCCCCGCTCGGCTCGCCGCGCTCGGTCTCGCCGATCGCTGCGCGGTGGAGAGCGGATCCTTCTTCGACAGCGTCCCCAGGGGCGGCGACGCCTACATCCTCAAGCACATCCTGCACGACTGGGCCGAACCGGACGCCGGTCGCATCCTCCGCACCGTGCGCGCGGCCATGGAACCCGACGCCCGGTTGCTGATCGTCGAACTGGTCGTCCCCGAACACACCGCACCGCACCCGAGCAAGTACATCGACTTGGAGATGCTGGTCAACGCGGGCGGACGGGAACGCACCGAGGCCGAGTACCGCGACTTCCTCGGCAGGAACGGATTCACGCTGACCCGGCGCGTACCAACGGCTTCCCCGGACAACGTGCTCGAGGCCAGGCCGAGCTGATGAAAAACCCGCTCGTCGAAAGCGTTGCCGATCGACGGCGCTACGACGTGGCCGGTACGACGAACGCCAGCGTGGCGATCCCCACGGCGCCGTCGGCCACACAGGTGGCCCGCATCGGCTTGCCAACCGGCGTCTGCCGCGACTCGAAGCCGCTGTAGTAGCCGAACACCGGCCCGGAGCGCTCCGACGGCAGGAAGAAACCGAGGCATTCGGCTTCCAGCACCGATGCTCCCTCACCGCTGTGGCACAAGGCGGCCGCGTCCGTGACGCCACGGTCGACATAGCAGCCCGCGGGCTCCGCTCCGGCGGACCCGGCTCCGACCCAGGCGAGGCCACCCGCGAGGAACAACAGAACGGTTCCCGCGCCCACTCGCCGCATCATGGTGTGCACCGCAATACCTCCTCGGCAGATCTCAGCCCTACCCGGTCGCTGCCGTGCTCTTCCACTATTTCAGCAGAATCGAAGGGGACGGTCGAGCACGACACCGCCGCGCGAATACTGTTTCTCCAGGGCGGATACCGAACCCATCCGGCGAGGCCGTGGCGTCTCCCCGCGGGAGTTCCCCCGTCCGGCGTCGAGACCGCTAGGCTACGAACAGCATTGGCTGGTTCGGTGAGGATGTGATTCGGCCGTGGAATGGACCTTCACTCCGGACGAGTTCGCCCATATCTGGCGCGAGACCGACCTGGATCGCCACCCCTACCCGCTGCGCATCCTGGAGACGCCCAGAACCGAGGACGACGCCGAGAAGTTGCGCATCGCCCTCGCCGAACGGCTGCCGCTGGGCTCCGACCCCGACCTTTCGGCCTGCCTGCGCATTCTGGCCAGGCCGCATACCAGGATCGTTGCCATCGGTGGTACACACCAGCCGGGCGGCGAACTGCGGTTGCTGGCCGCCGCCATCTACGATCGCGCCGTGCTCGCGGTGCAGGAACCAGGCGCGATTCCGGATTTCGGTGGTCGCGTGCGCATTTCGATCGGGCACAGCGCCAAACTGGGCCGGCGGATCGCGGCCCTGCTGCCGAAGACCCCCGCGGGCCGCGAACCCGCTCGCGTCGCGTCCGGGGCCGCCGTGCGCGACCGAGAGACCGTGACCGCGCGGCAGCAAGCAGCGCCGCGGATTCGCAAGTTGCTGCTGGAGCCGCATACCGCCGAGGGCCACATCAGGATCGAATCGCGGCTCGATCGACCGACCCAGCCCCCGCCGATCCATTACACCTGGATCGATGTGCGCGACGACGGAAGATACCTGATCAAAGCGGGCGACGAGGTGCGCATCGCGCCCGCCTCCGCCGATCAGATCGCCACCCAATTGCAAAAGCGCATACCGATATAGCCCGCTTTGGTGACCGCTGCCGCCGACTATTGCTGACCCGGCGCTGGGCTTCCGGTTAGTCTGGGGCAGACCGACCGATCTCAGGGGTGAGCGATGACGATCGATACCAGCCGAGCCGATATCGCCCGATTCAAGGAGGCCGCGCAGGCCGGGACCGTCCAGTTCGATCCGGCGGCGGCTCGGCAATGCGCCGAAATGTACGAACGGCAGGCCGATCGGCTGATCCACCTACAGCAGAGTCTCGAATCCGCGGCGGATCTAGGCGGTTTCGGTGGATTCGTCTCCGCCCAGCAGTTGCAGGCGGGATTCAGCCACAAAGCGCGTGACGCGGCGGCGCTGCTCGACCACTACATCGAAGCGGCCTACCGCATGAAGGAAGCGTTCTTGATCAGCGGAGGACTGTTCGAAGAGGCCGACGCCGCGAGCGCCGCCGCCCTGCGCGCGGTCCGGACGAGGTTGCCCCGATGACCGGTTCCGATCCCACCTACATCAACTCGATGGAGCATTTCGAGTCGATGCGGCACGACGAGATCTACGCGAAGGCACAGCAGATCGATCCCGCGCAGGTGCTGCACGCGTCGACCATCTGGCTCGACGCGGCGGGCACGCTCACCACGTCGTTTCCACTCACCCACGGCGGCGTTGATCGCGTGATGGACGCGGCGGACTGGAAAGGCGCCGCCGCTGACGCCGCTCAGGCTTGCGCACGCAGCTTCGCGGCGTCGGCCGACGAGCTGGCGGCGGTGCTCGGTCAAGTGGGCGCCCGCCTCGGCGGGGTCGCCGCGGCCGCCGAGGCGGTGAAACTCGCCGTGGTGCCGCCCGGCGCTTCCGGACCGGTCGGCGCGATCGCGCAGTTGCTGGAGGCGGCACACGTCATCGACGCGCAAATGGCGCAGGAGGCGCTGCGCCAAGAGGCCGTGCTAGCGATGAACATGGTCTACAAACCCGCCTATTCCACGGCGGGATCCGCGGTGCCCGCGCTGCCGGCGCCACC
This sequence comes from Nocardia sp. NPDC051900, assembly GCF_044452545.1. NCBI lineage: Bacteria > Bacillati > Actinomycetota > Actinomycetes > Mycobacteriales > Nocardiaceae > Nocardia > Nocardia sp. NPDC051900. Next base: position 483,114 of record NZ_JBITBU010000001.1, read on the forward strand.
ACCCGCCGCCACGGCGCCGTCCGCGCCGCAGGCGGTCTCACCCGGCACGCCGCGACACTCGGCGCCCGAGCAGACATCGCCGGACAACCAATGGTCGCCGGGGACAACGCAACCCGCGCCCGCCGCACCGGAATCGCCCGCGCCGTCGCATAATTCGACGCCGCCCGCGCCGAAGCCGGATCCGCAGCAGACGCCTTCGGCGCCGCCCACCCAGCAGGCTCCGCCGCCGCAGCAAGCGCCGTCCACGCAGACGCCACAGCCCGCGCCGACACCCGAGCCGACACAGCAGGCGCCGTCCACGACCGCTCCGCCGAGTCCCGCTCCGTCGCCACAGACCCCGGCGCCCACGCAACCGCCGAGTTCGTCGGCCCCTCCCCCGCCGACTACCGAACCGACGCAACCGCCGAATTCATCCGCGCCACCCCCGCCGCCGAGCCCACCACCCCCACCTCCGACCCCGGAACCAACGCAGCCGCCGAGTTCGTCCGCGCCGCCACCCGCAACCCCGGCCCCAGCCCCTGCGCTGCCGCCGAGCCCGCCGCAGGCACCGGCACCGGCTCCCGTTCCAGCCGTACCGATGCCCGACCCGAACGGCCAGCCAGGCGTCACCGGGCCGGTGGACGGCAGCCAGCAGCAGATTCCGACGACCAACCAACCTGGCGTCGTCCCGTCCTGACGGCCCGTCACCGGAGTCTCCGCAACACGAGCCACACCCCGGTACCTCGGAAACCGTCGACAGCGCTCCTTGTGGCGGTCGGGCACCTCGACCGCCACAAGGCACCACGGTCACTCGTCCGGATCTGCCCGAGCCGCGTCCCGTCGGCGGCTACTCAGAACTGAACCCCGAGCTGCCACTCCCGAGCAGCGTGAGCCCCGACGATGCACCCAGCGGACGCCGAGTCGATACGCGTCCACGCACGACCACACGCACCGATGGCAACGCGCTCGCGCACGATCACGAACGAACCGGGATAACTTCGCAGACATGACCGAGCTCCGCGCATTCCGCCAAGTCTGCTACGAGGTTGCTCGCCGCACCGGCGGCACCGTGATCGAGTTCCGTCTGGCAGGGAATACGACCCCGAACTTCCACCAAGGAGTCATCGCCTACCACGACCATCACGTCGCGGTGGTCGCGCTGCGCGATTCCGCGGTGCTGGCGGTCGCCGCCCCCTGGCTCCCGGGTCAGTCGGTCGGTCGTACCGGTGACCTGTCGAACGGTGCCTGATCAAACCTTTACGAGGTCGTCGGCGTGGATGACGGGACGCTGCATCGTGTCGGGGAGTTCGGCGGTGGAGCGGCCGAGCATGCCCGCCAGTTCGGTGCTGTCGTATTCGACGACGCCCCGGGCGACAACGCGACTGTCCGGAGCCACCAGATCGACCACGTCGCCGCCGTAGAAGCGGCCACGGACGCCCACGATCCCGGCAGCGAGCAGCGACCTGCGGCGGTGCGCCACCGCTTGGACCGCGCCGTCATCGATGAGCAGCGTGCCGCGGCTGTCCGCGGCGTGCCGGACCCAGAACTTGCGGGCGGACAACCGCACCGGCCGCGCGGCGAACGCGGTGCCGACGGTGCCGGTGGACAACGCGGTATCCGCCGAAGAAGCGGCGGCGAGCAGAACCGGTACGCCCGCGTCCGCGGCCAGGCGCGCCGCCGACAACTTGGACGCCATGCCGCCGGTGCCGAGCGCGCCGCCGCTGCCCGCGATGACGCCGTCCAGGTCGGCACTGCTGCGCACCTCGGGAATCAGCGTGGCCGCACCCTTGCGCGGGTCACCGTCGTAGAGGCCCGCCACGTCCGACAGCAGCACAAGTGCGTCGGCGCCGACGAGGTGGGCGACCAGCGCGGCGAGCCGGTCGTTGTCGCCGAAGCGGATCTCCTCCGTCGCGACCGTGTCGTTCTCGTTCACCACCGCCACCGCCCCCAGCGAGCGCAGGCGATCGAGGGTGCGCTGCGCGTTGCGGTGGTGCTCACGCCGGGAAAAGTCGTCGGCGCTCAGGAGCACCTGCCCGACCGTACGGTCGTAACGGGCGAACGACGTGCCCCAGGCGTGCGCTAGGGCCAGCTGCCCGACGCTCGCCGCGGCCTGCTTGGTCGCCAGGTCACGCGGACGGCTGGTCAAGCCCAGCGGCGCGATGCCGGCGCCGATGGCGCCCGAGGATACGACCACCACATCGGATCCGGCGCGCATCCGCGCCTCCACCGCGTCGGCCAGCCGATCCAGCCGCGCGGTATCAAGGCCGCCTTTCAAGCTGGTCAGCGCGGACGAACCGATCTTCACCACGACCCGGCGCGCCGCCGCGATCGCCAACCGCGCCTCGCTCAGGCCCGAGGAATCCGCCTCGGCGCTGATAGACCTCACCTGCATCCCCACCGAACTCCCTGCACCACAATCGAATCCACGGTAGTCGGGACCCAGCCGCGAACGATCGAGTCCGCCGGACACGGCGCCCACCGAGGGCGCACGGCGACTCGACCGTGGTCCACGTCTACTCCTCGTCTTCCTGTACCAGACCGCGTCGCACCCGGGACGCGTGCTTGCGCTCGGCCGCGCTGACCCGGTCGGTCTGTTCCAGCCGGATGTCGGTGCCGCGCCCGGTGGGCACCATGTCGATGCCCGCCGAGATCTGCGGCTCCCAGTCGAACGTCACGTCGCCGATGGTCACCGGCGCTCCCGGCTCCGCGCCCAGCCGCACCAGTTCGTCTTCCACGCCCAGGCGCGCCAGACGGTCGGCCAGATAGCCGACAGCCTCGTCGTTGTCGAATTGGGTCTGCCGCACCCAGCGCTCCGGCCGGGTACCGCGCACGATGAAGCCGCCCGGCTCCTCCGGGTCGGCGAGCACGCTGAATCCGGTCTCGTCGACCGCGATCGGGCGGATGACCGGGCGCTTCGGCGCTGCCTGCGGATGCTCCTCGCGGTACCGGCGCACCAGATCCGCGAGGGCGAAGGTCAACGGACGCAGGCCCACGTGGCTCACGGCGGAGATCTCGAACACCGGCCAGCCGCGTTCGGTGAACTCCGCGGTCACCATCTCGGCCAGTTCGGCCGCGTCGGGCACATCGATCTTGTTCAAGATCACCACGCGTGGGCGGTCGGCCAGATCGCCGAGCCCGGCGTCCGCGCTCAGCGCCGGCTGGTAGGCGGCGAGTTCGGCTTCGAGCGCGTCGACATCGGACACGGGGTCGCGGCCCGGCTCCAGCGTGGCGCAGTCCACCACATGGGCGAGCACCGCGCAGCGCTCCAGGTGCCGCAGGAAGTCCAGCCCGAGTCCGCGGCCCTCGCTCGCGCCCGGGATCAGTCCGGGCACATCGGCGATCGTGAAGGTGGTCTCACCGCTGGCGACGACGCCGAGATTGGGTACCAGCGTGGTGAACGGATAGTCGGCGATCTTCGGCTTGGCCGCCGAGAGCACCGAGACCAGCGAGGACTTGCCCGCCGAAGGGAAGCCGACGAGCCCGACATCGGCGACCGACTTCAGTTCGAGCACCAAGTCGAGTTCTTCGCCGTCCTCGCCGAGCAGCGCGAAACCCGGCGCTTTGCGGGCCTTCGACGCCAGCGAGGCGTTGCCGAGTCCGCCGCGGCCGCCGCGGGCGACGATGAAGCGGTTGCCAGCTCCGACCAGGTCGACGAGCACTTTGCCGTCGTCGTCGAGCACCACGGTGCCGTCGGGCACCTTCAGCACCAAGTCGACGCCCTGCTTGCCGTCGCGGTTGCCGCCTTCGCCCGGCTTGCCGTTGCCCGCCTTCGCGTGCGGGTGGAAGTGGAAGTCCAGCAGGGTGTGCACGTTGGAGTCGACCTCGAGGATGACGTCTCCGCCGTTGCCGCCGTTACCGCCGTCCGGCCCGCCGAGCGGCTTGAACTTCTCGCGGTGCACCGAGGCGCATCCGTGGCCGCCTTTACCCGCACGCACATGCAGTACGACACGGTCGATGAACTTGGACATACGCCGAATCATCCTCCTTCGGGACTGGTCGTACTGAGGGCTGTTCGTTCGCGAACACGAAAAACGGGCCAGGGTTCCGAGACCCTGACCCGCTCGCTGTATATCCGGAGGTGGTTCGGCGGTCAGGCCTGAACCGGCTCCGGGGTCACGATGTTGACGGTCTTGCGTCCACGCTTGCTGCCGAACTCCACCGCGCCCGCCGCCAGGGCGAACAGGGTGTCGTCACCGCCACGGCCGACGTTCACGCCGGGGTGGAAGTGGGTGCCGCGCTGACGCACCAGGATCTCGCCCGCCTTGACCGACTGGCCGCCGAAGCGCTTGACGCCGAGTCGCTGGGCGTTGGAATCGCGTCCGTTCCGGGAGCTGGACGCACCCTTCTTGTGTGCCATAGCTGGTTCTCCTCGGGATGTCTTACTTGATGCCGGTGACCTTCAGGACCGTCAGCGGCTGACGGTGTCCCTGGCGCTTGTGGTAGCCGGTCTTGTTCTTGAACTTGTGGATGCGGATCTTCGGGCCCTTGGTCTGCTCGACCACCTCGGCGGCCACGGAAACCTTGGCCAGCTTGTCGGCGTCGGTGGTCAGCTCGGCGCCATCGACGACGAGAACCGGATCCAGCGCCACGGCGGTACCCGGCGCACCCTCGATCTTCTCGACCTTCACCAGGTCACCGACCGCGACCTTGTACTGCTTTCCGCCGGTCTTGACGATCGCGTACGTTGCCATCGGTCGGCTGCCCTTCTTCCTATAGTGCTCGGCACTCGTTCACGCGGCGACACCTCCGGTCTGAATCCACCGGAAACCGCCACACGACTGGTCTGGTAATCGCCACCGCCTCGGCACCTGGTGGCTCTCGGTATCGAACTGTCGAGAACCGGGCCACGAAGACAAAACATGTTGTCACCGGGCAGCGACTGTCCAAGATTACAGGACGGCTACCGCGACGACCAAACCGGCGTTCGCCCGCGCACCGCGGCCCTGCCGCGCGTTCGCTGCCGGAACGCCTGTGGCCCCCGACCGGAAGGACCGGCGGGGGCCACAGTGGTGTCGGCGAGAACTCAGTTCGCGGCGTCCGGCGCGCCTGCCGGGCGACCGACCGACCGCCTGCGCGGCCGGTTGCGCTGCGGCACTTCGACCGGCTCGGGATGGGAGTAGTCGACCGCGGGTGCGGGCGCCTGGTCTCCGGTGGGCAGCACGAACACCGCTCCGGAGCTGTCCGCGGCGGGCGCGGCGGCCGAACGGGCAACCCGCCGGCGACGAGCCGGACGGCTCGGGCCCGGCTCGGCGACCCCGTTGGCGGCGGCACCGTTCTCGGTCGTCGCGACGGGCTCGGCAGCCGCGACGGTGTCGGCGACCGGCTGCGGCGCGGCATCCGAGACGGACGCACCGACGGGCTCGGAGACGGGCTCGTCCGCCGGTACCGACTCGACCTTTTCGACTTGCTCGACGACCTCGACCACTTCGGCGGGCTCGGTCTCCGGCTCCTCGGCGGGCACCGCGACCGCGGCCTCGACGGTCTCCGTGCCGACGCGCTCTTCGGCGGCCTCGTCCGTGTCCGCGACCTGCGGCTCGGCGAACGTGTCCGCAGTCGCTTCCGTGCCCTCCTCGGACTGGTGCGCGGCCATCGCCAGCGCCACCGGATGCGCCCGTTTGACGGCCGCGTCGTCCTCGGTGGGTTCGGCCGCGGGTCCGGACCCGTTGGCAGGCTGGGGAGCCGCCGCGGCACCCTTGTCCCGGCCTCGACGCCTGCGCGAACCGCTCTCGCGGGTGCGCGCGGCGGGCTCTTCACCGGAGCCGGGCTCCACCGGGTAGCTGTGCACGAGGATGCCGCGTCCGTGGCAGTGCTCGCAGGTGGTGGAGAACGCCTCGACCAGGCCGGTGCCCAGCTTCTTGCGGGTCATCTGGACCAGGCCCAGCGAGGTGACCTCGGAGACCTGGTGGCGGGTGCGGTCCCGGCCCAGCGCCTCGGTCAGGCGGCGCAGCACCAGATCGCGGTTGGACTCCAGCACCATGTCGATGAAGTCGACGACGATCATGCCGCCGATGTCGCGCAGCCGCATCTGGCGCACGATCTCCTCGGCCGCCTCCAGGTTGTTCCTGGTGACCGTCTCCTCCAGGTTGCTGCCGCCCGCGCCGGTGAATTTGCCGGTGTTCACGTCGATCACCGTCATGGCCTCGGTGCGGTCGATCACCAAGGTGCCGCCCGACGGCAGCCACACCTTGCGATCGAGCGCCTTGGACAGCTGTTCGTCGATCCGGTAGGTCTCGAACACGTCGACGCCGTTGTTCTCATGCCGGGAGACCCTGGCGAGCAGGTCCGGCGCGACGGTGCCGATGTACTTCTCCACCGTCCTCCAGGCCCGGTCACCCTCGATGACCAGCTTGGAGAAGTCCTCGTTGAACAGGTCGCGGATGACCTTGACCAACAGGTCGGGCTCTTCGTAGAGCGTCTTGGGCGCGTTGCCGTCCTTGCCGGTCTGCTCCTGGATGGTGCGCCAGGTCGCCTGCAGCCGCTCCACGTCGCGGGCCAGTTCGGTCTCGCTGACGCCTTCGGAGGCGGTGCGGATGATGACACCGGCGTCGGCCGGCACGATGTCGCGCAGGATCTCCTTGAGGCGCTTGCGCTCGGTGTCCGGCAGCTTGCGGCTGATCCCGGTGGAGGTGCCGCCGGGCACGTACACCAGGAAGCGCCCGGCCAGGCTGATCTGCGTGGTCAGCCGGGCGCCCTTGTGGCCGACCGGGTCCTTGCTCACCTGGACCAGCACCTGATCGCCCGGCTTGAGCGCCTGCTCGATCTTGCGTTCCTTGCCGCCGAGCCCGGCGGCCTCCCAGTTGACCTCACCGGCGTACAGCACGCCGTTGCGGCCGCGGCCGATGTCGACGAACGCGGCCTCCATGCTGGGCAGCACGTTCTGCACCTTGCCCAGGTAGACGTTGCCCACCATGGACGCGGAACCTGTGCTCGTCACGAAGTGCTCGACCAGGACGTTGTCCTCGAGCACGGCCACCTGCGTCGCGGTGGGGTGATCCGGGAAGGACTTCTCGCGCACGACCATCACGCGGTCCACCGCTTCGCGCCGGGCCAGGAACTCCGACTCGGTCAGGATCGGCGGGCGGCGACGGCCCGCCTCGCGCCCGTCGCGACGGCGCTGCCGCTTGGCTTCCAGCCGGGTGGAGCCGGTGATGCCCTGGACCTCGTCGACCGCGACGCGGCCGCGGCTCTTGTTGCGCGGCTCGCGCTCGTGCACGACCGTGTTCGGCGGATCGTCGTCGGCGGGCTCGTTCTCGCCCGACTCACCGGCCACCTTGCGACGACGGCGGCGACGGCGACGGCGGCTCGAGCCTTCCGGCACGCCGTCCTCGTCCTCACCCTCGCCCTCGGCGGTCTCGGGGGATTCCGCCGCGTCGGTGGCTTCGGCGGACTCGGCGGTCGCGGGAGCCGACTCGTCGTCGGTCTCGGTGTCCTCGCCCTCGCCGTCGCCATCGGACTGCTGCTCGCCCCGGCCGCGACCGCGCCCCCGGCGGCCACGGCGACGGCGCCGCGGCTGGCCTTCGGCGTCGACGTGCTGATCGGACGACTCGCGCTCGTCCTCGGTGTCCTCGGTCTCGTCCTCGACGGGCTCAGGTGCCTGCTCGTCGGTGCGGCGGCCCGCACGCTCGGCGCGGCGCTGCTTGCGCGCCTCCTCGGCGGCCGCGGCGTCCGGCGACAGGAACAGCGGCGCCTGCACGACGGCGGCGGACTCGAACACCGCGGGAGCCACCGGCTCCGGTTCGGGCCGCACCGAGTGCGTGAACAGGTGCGTGTGGTTGGCCGGCGCGCTGAGCGGCGGCTGCGCGGTGGACACCGTGTCCGGCGCGGAGAAGATGACGCCCGCACCGGAGAACGGAACGTCACCGGCGGGTGCCGGTGGTTCCGTGGCAGGCGCGGGTCGTTCGGCCGCGGGCGTCGGCTGTTCCGGCGCCGGTTGCTCGGCCACGGGCGCCCGCGTGGGCGCGCCTTCCTCCGGCTGCGCCGGTACGGGGGCGTCTCCCGGCCCGGCGGCGGGCTGCTCGGCCGCGGCGTCCGCCTCGACCGTCACCAAGGCGTCGCGCACGGACTCCGCGACGGCTCGGTCGACGTTCGACTGGGCGCTGCGCGCGTCCGCCCCCATCTCGGTGAGCTTGGCCAGGATGCGCTTGCTCGTTACCCCCAGCAGCTTGGCGAGTGCGTGAACTCGGATTCGCTCCGGCAATTGTTCGGCATCCTGTGATGTTGTTTCCAGCGGCTCTTGATCGGCCACGAAGTCTCCTCGGGCCCCCGGGCGCGTCCCTCCCGGCGGGAGTGACGCGGCCGACGCGGGGGCGCTGTCCGTTCGACTCGCACCCTGTGGGCGCGAGATCAAGTGGTCTCGCCCCGCGTGCCCGGTTATCTCCTCGGTTGTGCGTCGGTCGGGCTAACTGGTCACGCGGCGCCTGGCTGTATGGCTGAACTCCGCGGCGCGAGCGCTCATCCAGCGTGCCTACACGAACAGCGGACCTGTGACCAGGCCGTTTGTCCATGGCAGCGATGATCGGCATCGAACCGTGGTGTCATCCGGCTGCCCTCGTCACGTTTCGTTCGCGCACCTGCACGAACAGTCGGCGTCGAAAGCAGCCGATGCCAGTATCCCATACCGCGCGCCGGGCGTTCGCCATCGGCGCTCGACTCGGTCCCGCCCGCGGCGCGAACGCGGGTGTCGCGGCGGCGCGGGCACGACGATCGAGACTCGGTCAGGCGGGCAGTTCGGGGAACCAGAGGGCGATCTCCCGCTTGGCCGATTCGGGTGAATCGGAGCCGTGGACCAGGTTCTCCTGGGTCTCCAGAGCGAAGTCTCCGCGAATGCTGCCGGGCACGGCCTTTTCGACCGGGTCGGTGCCGCCCGCGATCTGGCGGAACGCGGCGATGGCGCGCGGGCCCTCCAAGATGGCCGCGACGACCGGGCCCGAGGTGATGAACTCGATCAGGGACCCGAAGAACGGCTTCTCGGCGTGCTCGGCGTAGTGGCCCTTGGCCAGTTCCTCCGACACGTGCTTCAGCTCCAGGGCGGCGATCTTCAGGCCCTTGCGCTCGATCCGTGCCAGCACCTCGCCGACAAGGCCACGGGCCACACCGTCCGGCTTGATGAGTACCAACGTCTGCTCAGTCACGGCGCACAGCCTATCCGGCATACTTCCGGGCACCGCATCAGCGGTCGGGCTGATCGGCTTCCCGTGCACTCGGCAAGGGAGACCTCCGCCGGAAAAAGTGCGACCGGCAGCATCCTGGGCGGCCCTGCGGCTACGACCGCTGGATGCGCTGGCTCGGCAGCAGCCCTTTCTCCATCCGGCCGCGCACGTCGGCGCGCAGCACCAGGATGAAGCCCCAGACCACGGCGAACACCACACCGATGACGCCGATGGACACATGGATGAACGCGCCGAGCAGCACCAGGACCTGCAACCCGAGGTTGAACGGCAGCGCCCAGGACCGCCGCTGCAACCCGGCCCCGAGGAACATCACCACCGCGAGCGCTACGAGATAGGTGCCGGACAACCAGGTCACGCCGCCGCCGACGTCGGCAACCACCGGCAACGCGAGCAACACCACGATCGCCTCGAGCACCAGCGTGCCCGCCATCACCCCGCGGAAGCCCTTCCACGGGTCGGTCGCGGGCGCGGGCACCGACTGCTCGTCTCGTTCGGCCGGTTCGCTCATGCTGTGCCCTCCTCGGCATCCGCCGGGCTCGTGCGGTGACCGGCGCTCATGCAGTGGTTCCCGGTCCCGCGATGGTCGAGGGGGCCGCGGTGCACGCACCCGGCGCTCACGCCGGGTCCTTTCCGAACAGCGCGCGAGCCGCGCCCGCCGTGACGACCGATCCCGTGATGATCACGCCCGCGCCGGACACCATCTCGCCCGCGTCGCCCACTTCCTCGGCGATCGCGATCGCGGTCTCCAGCGCGTCGGGCAGGGTGGCGGCGGAAACCACGCGCTCGTCGCCGAACCGCTGGACCGCGAGGTCGGCGAGGGTCTCCACGTCCAGCGCGCGGGGCGACCCGTTGCTGGTGACGACGATCTCGTCGAACACCGGCTCCAGCGCGGTGAGGATGCCGTCGGCGTCCTTGTCACCGAGCACCGCGACCACGCCGACCAACTTGCGGAAGTCGAATTCGTCGGTCACCGTCGCGGCCAGCGCCCGCGCGCCCGCCGGATTGTGCGCGGCGTCGATGAAGATGGTGGGCGCGCTGCGCATCCGCTCCATCCGCCCGGGACTGGTGACGCTCGCGAAGCCCGCGCGGACGGCGTCGATGTCGAGCCTGCGCTGCGCGCCGGCACCGAAGAAAGCCTCCACCGCCGCGAGCGCGAGCACCGCGTTGCGCGCTTGATGCTCGCCGTGCAACGGCAGGAAGATCTCGTCGTACACCCCGCCCAGGCCCTGCAACTCGAGTTGCTGCCCGCCCACCGCGATCTGCCGCGCGAGCACGCGGAACTCCGAGCCCTCGCGCGCGACCGCGGCGTCCACCTCGACGGCGCGGCGCAGCAGCACCTCCATCGCCTCGGGTTCCTGCTGCGCGATCACCGCGACGTTGTCGCGCGGCACCAGGCTCTCCGGGGCGCGCTTGATGATCCCCGCCTTCTCCCCCGCGATCGAGGCCAGGTCCGGACCCAGGTAATCGGTGTGGTCCAGGCCGATCGGCGTGATCACCGCCACCTGCCCGTCGATGACGTTGGTGGCGTCCCAGGTGCCGCCCATTCCCGTCTCGACGACCGCGACATCGACCGGCGCCTCGGCGAATGCGGCGTAGGCCATGCCGGTGAGCACCTCGAACTTGCTCATCGCGGGCCCGCCCGCGGCCGCCGACTGCTTGTCGATCATCTCGACGAAGGGCAGCAGTTCGCGATAGATCTCCACATACTTCGCCGGGGTGATCGGCGCGTTGTCGATGCTGATCCGCTCGGTGGCCAGCTGCAGATGCGGACTGGTGATCCGGCCGGTGCGCCGATGCAGTGCGGTGAGCAGCGCGTCGATCATCCTGGTCACCGAGGTCTTGCCGTTGGTGCCAGCGATGTGGATCGCCGGATAGTTCTGCTGCGGCGAGCCGAGCAGGTCCATCAGCGTGGCGATCCTGGTGAGCGACGGCTCGATCTTGGTCTCCGGCCAGCGCTGGTCGAGTTCCGCCTCGACCAGCGCCATCTCGGCCAGTTCCACCGGCGAGGGACCGGAGCCGAGCCGCGCTCCGCCGCCACGGCCCTCGTCGTCGCCGTATTGCGGTTCCGGCTCGTGGTTCACTTGCCGCTCAACTCCGCCAGTCGGGCCCCGATGCGCGCGACCTCGTCCGCGGCGACCTGCTGCCTGCCGCGGATCTTCTCGACCACGTGGTCGGGCGCCTTGGCCAGGAACGCCTCGTTGCCGAGCTTGGCGGCGGTGCCATGGAGTTCCTTCTGCGCGGCGGCCAGATCCTTCTCCAGCCTGCGGCGCTCGGCGTCCAGGTCGACCGCGCCCGAGGTGTCCAGCTCCACGGTGACCGTCCCGGCGCTCAGGCGGACCTCCACCGACGCGGTCGCGGCGAAGCCCGCGTCCGGCTCGGTGAGCCGCGCCAGGTTGGCGACCGACGCCGCCTGCTCGCCGAGCCCCGCCTCGCCGACCCCGATCAGCTTGGCCGCGACCTTCTGCTTGTCCGCCAAGCCCTGGTCGCTGCGGAACCGCCGGATCTCCGTGATCAACCGCTGGGTGTCGGAGATGCGTTGCGCCGCCTCCTGGTCCACGGGCACCCCGGAGGCCTGCGGCCACGGCGCGATCACGATCGACTCGCCGCCGGTCAGCGCCTGCCACAACGCCTCGGTGACGAACGGCACGACCGGGTGCAGCAGGCGCAGCACCGCGGCGAGCACGGTACCGAGCACCAACCGGGTCGCTTCCGCGCGCGCGCCGTCGGCGGCGAACTGCACCTTGGCCAGCTCGAGGTACCAGTCGCACAGCTCGTCCCAGGCGAAGTGGTAGAGCGCTTCACACGCCTTGCCGAACTCGTAGGCGTCGAACGCGGCGTCCGCTTCGGCGCGCACCGCGTCCAGCCGGTCCAGGATCCAGCGATCGGCGTCGGTGAGCTGTGCGCGATCAGGCAGGTCGCCCACCCGCGCGCCGTTCATCAGCGCGAACTTGGTCGCGTTGAACACCTTCGTCACGAAACTGCGCGAGGCGAGCACGTGCGGCTCGCCGACCGAGAGGTCGCCGCCGGGCTGCGCGCCGCGCGCGAGGGTGAAGCGCGTGGCGTCGGCGCCGAAGGCGTTGATCCAGTCCAGCGGGTCGATGCCGTTGCCACGCGACTTGGACATCTTCTTGCCGAACTGGTCGCGGATCAGGCCGTGCAGGAACACGTCCTTGAACGGCACCTGCCGCGCGCCGCCCTTGCCCGTGGTCAGCACGGCGTCCTCGGCGACGTAGGTGCCGAACATCATCATCCGCGCCACCCAGAAGAACAGGATGTCGTAGCCGGTGACGAGCACGCTTGTGGGATAGAACTTCTCGAGTTCGGCGGTGGCGTGCGGCCAGCCCATCGTGGAGAACGGCCACAGGCCGGAGGAGAACCAGGTGTCGAGGACGTCCGGGTCCTGCACCCAGCCCTCGGGCGCCTGCTCGTCGGGCCCGACGCACACCACTTCGCCCTCGGGGCCGTACCAGATCGGGATGCGGTGGCCCCACCACAGCTGACGCGAGATGCACCAGTCGTGCATGTCGTCGACCCAGCCGAACCAGCGCGGCTCCTGGCTCTTGGGGTGGATCACGGTGTCGCCGCTGCGCACGGCGTCGCCTGCGGCCTTGGCCAGCGACTCGACCTTCACCCACCACTGCATGGACAGGCGCGGCTCGATCGGCTCGCCGGTGCGCTCGGAGTGCCCCACGGAGTGCAGGTACGGCCGCTTCTCGGCGACCACGCGGCCTTCTCGCGCGAGCCGCTCGCGCACCTTGACGCGGGCCTCGAAGCGGTCCATGCCGTCGAATTCGGTTCCGGTGCCGGTGATCCGGCCGCGCTCGTCCATGATCGTCGGCATCGGCAACCCGTGCCGCAGACCCATCTCGAAGTCGTTGGGGTCGTGCGCCGGTGTGATCTTCACCGCGCCGGAGCCGAATTCGGGATCGACGTAGTCGTCGGCGATGATCGGGATCTGCCGTCCGGTGATCGGATGCTCCAGGGTCGTGCCGATCAGCGCCCGGTAGCGCGGGTCCCCCGGATGCACGGCCACCGCCGTGTCGCCGAGCATGGTCTCCACCCGGGTGGTGGCGACGACGACGTGCGGTTCGTCGTCGCGGAGCGAGCCGTAGCGCAGCGAGACCAGCTCGCCTTCCACGTCCTCGTACTTGACCTCGATGTCGGAGATCGCGGTGCGCAGTTCGGGCGACCAGTTCACCAGCCGCTCGGCGCGGTAGATCAGGCCCGCGTCGTAGAGCCGCTTGAACATCGTCTGCACGGCGCGCGACAGGCCTTCGTCCATCGTGAAGCGGTCCCGGCTCCAGTCGACGCCGTCACCGAGCGCGCGCATCTGCCACTGGATGGCGCCGCCGGATTCCCGCTTCCAATCCCAGACCTTCTGCACGAACAGTTCGCGGCCGAAGTCTTCCTTCGTCTTGCCGTCCACCGCGAGTTGCTTCTCCACCACGGTCTGGGTGGCGATGCCCGCGTGGTCCATGCCGGGCAGCCAGAGCACCTCGTACCCCTGCATCCGCTTGCGGCGCGACAGCGTGTCCATCAGGGTGTGGTCGAGCGCGTGGCCCATGTGCAGCGTGCCGGTGACGTTCGGCGGCGGCAGCACGATCGAGTAGGGCGGTTTGCCGCTGCCGGTGTCGGCGGTGAAATAGCCAGCGGCTACCCAGCGCTCGTACATCTCGGCCTCCACCTCGCTGGGAGTCCAGCTCTTGGGGAGGGCATCGGCACGATTACGCGTGTTGTCAGGGGCTGCGCTGGTCACCCCGCGATTCTAGAGCGCGTCGCCGCGCCGACTTCGGGTCGGTCGACCCGGCCCGCCGCTACCCGCGGATCCGCCGGGCGGCAGCGCTGTGGAAATCGGGCGGGATATCGGCCCGCGGGCGCTCCGGACGAATCGCGCGGAGCGGTATTTCACGACGGAGACAAAGAAAGGCGGAGTCTTCGGTGGATGAGGGACACCGAACACTCCGCCTATGCCAGTAGCTTACCGGCGATCCGAGGCCGGACTCGGAATCCATAAGCAATTCTCAGCTTCCGGCATTTTCTACCCCGGATATTCCCCTTATCGGGCCGGCACGGTGACGTCGGCCGACACCAAGTCGCCGTTGATCGCGATCGCGGCGGTCGAGCCCGCGCCCGCCGCGGAGATCACCTGCGCAGCCGGATCGCTCACATTACCGGCGGCCCAAACGCCCGCCACGCTGGTGCGCCCGGTGGCGTCCGTCACCACCCAGCCGCTGTCGTCGAACGCACAGCCGAGCGCCACCAGCACGTCGTCGTTGGCGCGGAAGGTCGGCGCGACGAACATCGCCGTCCTCGGCACCGCTCGCCCGTCGGCCAGCTCCACACCGCGCAGCCGGTCCTGCACCACGAACCGGGCGACCTCGCCGTCGAGCACCCGCACGCCGCGCGCGTCCAAGCGAGCGCGGTCGTCGTCGGACAGGGGCATCGTGTTCGGGAAGAAGATGACGTCGTCCGACCACTGCGGCAGCAGCAGGGCCAAGTGCACCGCCCGCGCCGATGCGCCGGGTTCCCGCCCACCGAGCACGCCGAGCGGCTGGTCACGCACCTCGTAGCCGTGGCAATAAGGGCAGTGCAGCACGTCGCGCCCCCATCGTTCGCGCACTCCGGGCAGCCGCGGTAGTTCGTCGCGCAGCCCGGTCGCGACCAGCAGGCGGCGCGCCCGCAGCGCCGCACCGCCCCGCAGCCGCAGCACGAACTCCGACTCACCCACCCGTTCCGCGCCGACGACGACGTCGGAGATCACCTCCGCGCCGTAGCCCGCCGCCTCCTCGGCTCCGGCCGCCAGCAACTGCGCGGGCGGCATCCCGTCGCGGGACAGGAACCCGTGCATGTGCTCGGCGGGCGCGTTGCGCGGCGCGCCGCCGCCGACCACCGCGACCCGCCGCCGCGCCCGGGCCAGGACCAACGCCGCGGACAACCCCGCCGCACCGTCACCCACGATCACCACGTCATATGTCTCGCTCATCCGCGATCACCTCCACCGACACAGTGCCGCCGCTCGGCGCGTATCGGCAACTATTGTTGCCAAATCCGGGACGACGCGGTGCACTGGTGACATGTCCACACCACCGGGCGTCGCCCAAGCCCTCGCCGACATCGGTCCGCGACTCAAAGCGCTGCGGACTCGACGCAACGTCACGCTCACCGCGCTGGCGGAAAACACCGGGATCTCCAAGAGCACGCTGTCGCGGCTCGAGTCCGGCCAGCGAAAAGCCAGCCTGGAGCTGCTGCTGCCGATCGCGATGGCCCACCAGGTGCCGTTGGACGAACTGGTGGCCGCACCGCGGATCGCCGACCCCCGGGTCCACACGACGGCACGGAAGATGAACGGGCTCAGCATTCTTCCGCTGACCCGGCAGCCGGGGCCGCTGCAAGCGTTCAAGATCATCATCCCGCCCGATCGTGGCGAGCCCGACCCCAAGGTGCACGAGGGTTTCGAGTGGCTCTACGTCCTGTCCGGACGGCTCCGGCTGGTGCTGGGTGAACACGATCTGGTGCTCGGCCCCGGCGAGGCCGCGGAATTCGACACCCGCCAACCGCATTGGTTCGGTAGCGCGGGCCGGGGACCGGTGGAAATTCTCAGCCTTTTCGGGTCCCAGGGTGAACGAATGCATCTTCGCGCGCGGTCGGCGGGCCGGAAACCCACATGAACCGATAATGTCCGAAATGTCCAGTATTGCCGAAAAGGCGAAACCTCGGGACTCTGGGAAGGGTGAACACTCCAGGCGCACCCCACTCGGCGAATCACCAAGAAAAACGGGGGTTTTCCCGGATGCCGAAGCCTTCTCGGCTGCGGACGCTGGGAGAGGTGAACCCCCCGCTGGAAGTCGCGCCTGGGCACGCCCCCGAACCGCGACCGCCGATCCTGGTCCCGGACGCGCTGCACGATCTACGCGGTCGCGCGGTCGCGGAGATTCGATACCCCGCCGCGGCGGCGCTGATCGTCGCGGGCGTCCCCGGCGCGGGTAAGAGCACCGCCTTGCGCAAATTCTTCGACGCCGACGCGGCGGCCACCGCACCATCGCACAGTCCCGCCGGGGTGCTGGTGCTCGACTCGATGCAGGCGCGCAATCGCTGGCGGCCCAAACTCTGGTGGCTGCCCTACCTGCTGTGGCGTCCGGTGGTGCACGTGGCGCACTTCGTCGCTGTTCGCGCCGCGTTGCGTGAGGTCGACGGCCCGGTCGTCATCCACGACTGCGCCACCTTCCGATGGGCGCGCGTTCTGATCGCGCGCTGGGCGGCGGGACGCGAATTGCACCTGCTCCTGCTCGATGTGCCCGCGCCGGTGGCCAGGGCGGGCCAGCACAGCCGCGGACGGCGGATCAATCACCTGGCCTTCCGGCTACACGTGCGCGGCTGGCGGCGATTGATGAGCGTGGTGGCGACGGAACCCACGGCCCGCGGTTCCCGGTCGGTCGTCATCGTCGACCGCGCGGCCGTCGACCGCCTTGGGTGCGTGACCTTCGCCTGACCGGCGAAAACCGCCGCCTCGGTGCGCCTCAGGGCACCAGGACGGTCAGTGCCGCCGGGACGGCCCTGATGGTGAGCGGCAGGGTGCCCGCCGGTTCGCCGTCGGCCGTGGCGGGCGCGCCCGCGGCGGTCAACGTGACGGCCGCGGCGCGGAACTGCTTGACCTCCGGGTGATTCTGGCGTTTCCCCGCCGACAGCGCGGGCAGCAAGCGCAGCATCTCCCGCCGCGACAGCGCGCCGACCACGGTCAAGTCGAGCAGTCCGTCGTCCATGATCGCGTCCGGGCAGATCAACATGCCGCCGCCGTAGGTGCGGGTGTTGCCGACCGCGACCATGACCGCCTCGGTCTCCAGCAGCGAGCCCGTGCCGGGGTTGGTGAGCCCGTCGGTCACCGCGTCCACCAACTCGACGCGGTAGGGAACGGTGAAGCGCCCGGAGATCTCGGCCAGCGCGGCGACGGTATAGCGCAGCCTGCCTTTCGGCCAGCGCATCTCATTGGCGCGCAGCGTGACTCGCGCGTCGAATCCGGTGCCGGTCACCGTGGCGAACCACATCGGCGCGCCGGGCGACTCGATCCGGCCGAGATCGATCGTCCTGGTCCGCCCGCGCAGCACGAGCGCGGCGGCGGCGAGCGGGTCGTCGGTCGGCACACCGAGTTCCCTGGCCAGGTCGTTGCCGGTGCCCGCGGGAACCATGCCGAGCGGGACGCCGGTCTCCGCCACGGCCTGAAGGGTCAGGTTGATCAGGCCGTCGCCGCCGACGCAGACCACGGCGTCGGGCGGCGCGTCGCCCGCGATGACATCTCGCACCTGCCGAACCGTTTCGACGGCCGAGGGCGCGCACACCTCGGCGACCTCGGCGCCGCCCGCGCGGAGACGGGCGACCGCGGCGCTCGCCGCCGCGCCGCTCTTGCCGTGCCCGGACCGCGGGTTGGTCACCACGGTGACCTTGCGTACCGGCGAATATTCGGTCACGGCACCAACTTTCCCGGATTGAGGATGCCGGCCGGATCGAGTTCGGCCTTCACCGCGCGCAGGACGCGCACGCCGAGGTCACCCACTTCGTCCGGCACCCAGGGGCGGTGGTCGATGCCCACCGCGTGGTGGTGGGTGATGGTGCCGCCCGCCGCGACGATGGCGTCGCCCGCGGCGCGTTTGGCGGCCTGCCACTGCGCCAGCGGGTCGTCCAACTGCTTGGCGACGACGGTGAAGTACAGCGACGCACCGGTCGGGTAGGTGTGCGAGATGTGGCACATGACCAGCGGGGGCGTCCCCTGCGCACTGAGCGAATCGGTCAGCGCCCCGGTCACCTTCTCCTTCAGCGCGCTCAGATTCGACCAAGTGGTGGCGGTTTCCAGCGTTTCACAGAGCACCCCGACATCCAGGAGCGCGTCGCGCAGGTACGGCGCGGCGAAACGACCGTGCTCCCATTCCCTGGCCGCTGCCTCGCCCAGGGCCGAGCCGCCCGCCGCGGCCAGCAGCGCACCCGCTTCGGCGCTGCGCGCGGCGACGTGCGCGGCACTGCCCTCGTAGGTGGTGACGGCCAGACATCCGGCCACCGGGTTGCCGCCGATATCGCCGGAGCGGGCGAGGTTGATCCCGGTCTCCGCCTCGTCGGACAGCCGGAGCACGGTCGGCGCCGCACCCTCCTGCACCACCGCGCGCAACGCTGCGGCGCCGGTCGCGAAATCGGGAAACGACCACGCCTGGTAGGCGACGGTTTCCGGGACCGGGTGCACGCGCAAGGTGACCGCGGTGATCACGCCGAGCGTGCCCTCCGATCCGACGAACAGCTCACGCAGATCCGGCCCCGCCGCCGAGGCGGGGGCGCGCCCGAGGACGAGCGTGCCACTGGGCGTCGCGATCTTCAGCCGCTGCACCATGTCGTCGAAACGGCCATAGCCCGCCGAAGCCTGGCCAGAGGATCGCGTCGCCGCGAAGCCGCCGATGGTGGCGAACTCGAAGCTCTGCGGGAAGTGCCCGAGGGACAAGCCGTGCCCGCCGAGCAGTTCCTCCGCGCGCGGGCCGGTGAGTCCCGCGCCCAGTGTGGCGGTGCCGCTGATCGGATCGATCGCGGTGATCGTGTCCAGCCTGCGCAGATCGAGGGCGATCACGGCGTCGAAGCGACCGCGCACGGGTTCGACGCCGCCGACCACGCTGGTGCCGCCGCCGAACGGCACCACCGCGACGGCGTTCGCCGCGCAGTAGGCGAGCACGGCGAGCACCTCGTCGTGGTCGGCGGGGAAGACGACGGCGTCCGGCGCGTCCTGCGGTCCCTCGGCCCGGCGGCGCAGCAGATCGGGTGTGCTCTTCCCCCCTGCGTGCCGCAACCGATCGCGGTGGTCGGCCGACACGTTCCCGGAACCGACCACCTCGACCAACCCGGCTCGCCGCGCGGGCGTCAACGCCGATTCGCGCAGTGGCACGTCGCCCTCATCGCGGCGCGCCACCGGATCGCCGGACACCCCGAACACCTGCGTCAGCAGACCACGGATTCGCTCCGAAAGTGGCTGGTGCCCAGCCGGGATTCCCCAGGCATCCCAGACCATACTCGCCGCCGACCCGCTCACGCCGGTCTTTGCCGCGGAAGCCGAATCGCCCTCGGCGTGCTGCCGTGTCTCCACCATGCGTTACAGTTTGACATAGACTGTCAAGCAGTAACGAAGGTTCGGACCATTCCCCTTGGTCGACGCCGGCCGTCGGCCGATCAACCCCCGGTGGTGACACCTTGACCGCTCCTGACGACTCCGCCGAGCGCCTCTCGGCGACCGACCTGGCGATCCTCGACGCCGCTCGCGCGTGCGTGGAGGAATTCGGCGTGCGCCGCACCACCCTCACCGAAGTGGCGCGGCGAGCGGGCGTCAGCAGGCCGACCGTCTACCGCCGCTGGCCGGACACCGGCGCGCTGGTGGCCGAGCTGCTGGTCCGCGAGCTGCGCGGGATCGTGGCGGCGACCATGCCGTCGGCGGGCAGCGCGCGCGTCAGGCTGGTCGAGGGCGTGGTCGCGGGAGCGGCGACGGTACGGTCGAATCCTCTGTTCGGCAAGATCTTCCGTACCGACACCGATCTGATGCTCACCTACGTCTTCGGCAGGCTGGGACGCAACCAGCGCGCTCTGATCGAGCTGTTCGCGGCGGGTATCCGCGACGGCCACCGGGACGGCTCCATTCGCGGGGGCGACCCGGAACGGATGGCCACGATGCTGCTGCTGATCGCCCAATCCGCGGTGCAGTCGGCGGGCACCGTCGCGCCGCTGCTGGCGGGCGAGCATCTCGACGCCGAACTACGTCGCGCGATCGACGGGTACCTGGACGACCACGCCCGGGAGACCACCGAGGACACCGACCGGAGACAAGCGCGATGAGCCGTCTTCGACCCCCTCTCGCCGTAACCGAAAGGCATTGTGATGAGCACTGATCCGGGGCACACCGGGGAGTCCGCGTTGAACGCCGCCCGCCGTGCGGCGGATCTGTCGCGGCTCGGCGACGGCGCCGAGGTCGACGTGCTGGTGATCGGCGGTGGCGTCACCGGCGCGGGCGCGGCGCTGGACGCCGCGGCCCGCGGGCTGCGCACCGTGCTGGTGGAACGCCACGACCTGGCCTTCGGCACCAGCCGCTGGAGTTCCAAGCTGGTGCACGGCGGCCTGCGCTATCTCGCGAGCGGCCGCGTCGGCATCGCCCACGAAAGCGCCTCGGAGCGAGGCATTCTCATGCGCACCACGGCGCCACATCTGGTGCGCCCGCTGCCCCAACTGGTCCCGCTGCTGCCGAATATCGGCACGACGCAAGCCGCATTGGTGCGCGCCGGCTTCCTGGCGGGTGATCTGTTGCGGCGTGGTGCGGGCACCCCCGCGGCGCTGCTGCCCCGGTCCCGGCACGTCGCCGCCGCGGAGGCGGTACGGCTCGCACCGACCGTGCGCCGCGCGGACCTGCGCGGCGGGCTGCAGGCATGGGACGGACAGCTGGTCGACGACGCGCGCTTGGTCGTCGCACTGGCGCGCACCGCGGCGGCCAACGGCGCGCGCATTCTGACCCGCGTCGAAGCGCTCGACGTGACCGGGAATTCGGCGACCCTGCGTGACACGCGCACCGGCGAGACCTTGGCGGTGCGGCCGCGCGCCGTGGTGAACGCCACCGGAGTCTGGGCCGATCAGGTGGATCCGAGTATCCGGCTGCGC
This sequence comes from Nocardia sp. NPDC051900, assembly GCF_044452545.1. NCBI lineage: Bacteria > Bacillati > Actinomycetota > Actinomycetes > Mycobacteriales > Nocardiaceae > Nocardia > Nocardia sp. NPDC051900. The sequence continues at coordinate 503,927 of NZ_JBITBU010000001.1, forward strand.
CCGAGCCGCGGCACCCACCTGGTGTTCTCCGCCGCGTCCTTCGGCGGCCTGTCCGCGGCGCTCACCGTACCGGTGCCCGGCAGCATCGGCCGCTTCGTCTTCGCCTTCCCCGCCGCGCACGGCCGGGTCTACCTGGGGTTGACCGACGAGGACGCGCCGGGCCCGGTTCCCGACGAGCCGAAGGCCACCGACGGCGAGATCGATTTCCTGCTCGACACCATCAATCCCGCCCTGCGCGAGCCGCTGACCCGCGCCGATATTCGCGGCTCCTACGCCGGGTTGCGCCCACTGCTGGAGACCGCCGACGACAGCACCGCCGACATCTCGCGCAAACACGCGGTGCTGCGTTCCCCGAGCGGGATCGTCACCATCGTGGGAGGCAAACTCACCACCTACCGCAAGATGGCCGAGGACGTGATCGACGCCGCCGTCACGCACAACGGTCTCGCCGCGGCACCGTGCCGCACCCGGCGGCTACCACTGGTAGGCGCGGTCTCCGGAGCGGCGCGCGACCGCATCGACGCGCCGCCGGTGCTGATCGAACGTTACGGCGGTGAGGCGGACGCCGTGCTGGCCGCGGCGCGCCGTGATCCTGCCCTCGCCGAGCCGGTCGCGCCCGGAATCGACGTACTCGGAGCCGAATTCGCGTTCGCGGTGTCCCACGAGGGCGCGCTGGAGGCCGACGACCTGCTCGATCGGCGCACGCGCATCGGCCTGATCGCCGAAGATCGGGCCGCCGCGGCGCCCGCGGCCGTACGCGCCCTCGCCTGACGGCACGACGCGTCCAGGCGGCTCAGTCCATCGACCATGCGGACAGTTCCGCGCGCATGCACGCGCGCGGCCAGCGGTCGAGGCCGTGGGCCTGCTCGGCGGCGCGCAGCGCGACCAACCCCGACGTCTCCTCCCCCGCCGACAGGTACCGGAAGCCGAGCCGCTCGTAATACGGCCCGTTCCACGGCACCTCGGTGAACGTCGTCAGCGTCATCGCGGGTAGGCCCGCGACGGCGGCCCATCGGGCGGCCTGGTCGAGCAAGCGCTTGCCGATCCGGCGCCGGGCGTGATCCGGGCGCACCGAGACCTGCTCGATGTGGGCGTTCCCGTCGACCACTGCCGCGACGAGGTAGCCGATCGGCAGGTCGTCGTCGGTCCACACCCAGGCCCGCCCGGCCTGCTGGAACTGTCGCAGAGTCGCCAGCGAGGGCGGTTCGTCGTCGGCCACGGTCGTCATCCCGATTCGCGCGAACGGCTCACCCGCCGCGCGCTCGATGTCCTGGAGCACGGGGAGGTCTCGGGATGTCGCGGGTCGGATCACCGGCCCATTGTCAGTCCGCCCCCACGACATGAGCCAGCGAATTTCACTGCGCCCGCGTGGCGAGGATGCCGTTGAGCAGCACTTGCACGGCCCAGGCCGCGCGCGCGGCACCGCCGCCCGCCAGCAGAGCCTCCCGCATGGCCACGACGGTCGGATAGCGGTCGGCGGGCAGTTCGGCGAAGCGCCGCTCGATCGTGGCGAGGTACTCCTGCTCGCTGCCGCCCCCGACGCGGTGCGCACTCTGTTCGGACGCCGACGCGGTGATGTGCAGGAACAGCAGGTCCACCGCCCACGACGCGGTCAGCTCGTCCAGTCCCGCCTCGGTGAGCGCACCGAGCATCAGCTCCACCAGCCGCAGGGCGTTCGGACTGCTCGGAATCACGCCGAGCGCGACGAGCGCCAGCCCTTCGTGCCTGCTCATCGCCGCCACCGTGGCATCGACCAGCTCGGTGAGCCGCTCCCGCCAGCTCGCCCCGGCGGGCTCGGGGACGGAACCGAGGACATGGTCGAGCATGGCGGCCATCAGATCGTCGCGATTGGCGACGTATACGTACAGCGAGGCGGCGCCGGTGTCCAAGTCCTGTGCGACCCGGCGCATGGTCAGCGCCGCCGCTCCATCCCGGTCCAGGATGCGCAGGCCGGTCTCGACGATCACCTCGCGGCTCAGCGGAGCTTTGGCCGGGCGGGCCCTGCGGCTGACGGCTGCTGCGCTCATGAGCCGAGCATAACGAGGGACGAACGCCGTTCGGGTGAGCGGCGCAAGTCCATGCTCGTCCGGAGCTGCCGCGAAGAGGCCGATCCGGCGGGACGGAGCAGGCCGCCGAACGCCGCTTGTTGCGGAAAACACCACAACATGCAGCTCACAGCCTTTGCGAAGGTTGGCGGCGACCGCTCACGAGAACCCGCCCGACAGAGCGTGATTCGAGAATCCGATGACACGGCGAGACGTTCGCACTGTCCGCTTCGCGATGCGCGCAGACCCCGGTTCGGTGGTCGCCGACGCTCTATGCTGGCTTCGGTATGCCGGTAGTGCGCCGGGAAGGAGGGCGCGGGTGCGCAGAAAACCGTCCACCGTGGGTGTCGCACCGGGCGACGGACTCGTCGCCCGGTGCGGTGCGGTCGTCGCCTACCTCGGGGCCGAAACGACCTCCACGGACCGAATACTCGGCACCATCGAAGCCGTGGCCGAAGGCGAGCATCCCGGCGCCGCGCTGGCGCAACGCTTGGCCGCGGTGATCTTCGGCAGCACCGTTCAACCGCCGCCGTTCGGTGTGGTCGCCCCCACCGCGGACGGCGTGCTGATCCTGTTGCGCGGACCGGTGATCGCGGAGATCCAAGGCGCGGAGGGCACCCGCCGCCTCGACGGCGGGCGTGCGTTCACTTGGGTGGACGAGATCGTGCGCGAACCGGTGCGCCGCATCACGATCGGCGCGGACACCGGCGAGCCGCCGACCGCCCTGCCCCGCACCGACCTGCGCGCCGGCGTGGTCCCCGGCGGCGGCTTCGTGCTGCACGCCGCGGTACGACGCACCGGAAAAGCCGCCGAACCACGCACGTCCGAGCCTTCCGCGCAGGCCGAGCCCGAGGCGACGGCGGCGGCCGGTTTCGCGGCGATGCCGGAACCGACCGGCGCGTCCGACGCCGTCGCGCAAGCATCGCCCGCTCCGCGACCGACCGGCGCGTCCGACGCCGTCGCACAGGCAACGCCGATCCCTCGGCAGACCAGCGCCGCCGACGCCCTCGCACCAGCGACACCCAGGCCGACCGAGTCGGTCCGCCCCTTCGCCAAACCGCGTCCGCCCCGGCCGGTCCCGGACCGACCGCCGGCGTGGTCCCAGGTGCAGCCCGCGCGCGAACCGGTCGCCCTGCGCAAAGCGCCCGAGAACGGCGGAACGCGAGCCATGAGCCCGGCGGCGCTGTCCGGAGACGCCGTCGGTGCGCTGGTCACGGAAGAAGGGGCGGCCTACCCGTTGGACCGCGCCTACGTCATCGGGCGCGGACCGCAGGTGGACGAGGCGGTCCGCACCGCCGCCGCCACGCCGATCGTCATCCAGCGCGATCGGCATGTCTCGCGGGTCCACGCCTATGTGTCGGTGGACGGCGGCAAGGTGTACATCCGGGACGCCGCCGCTACCTCCGGCACCTTCATCGCCGGTCCCGGCACCGACCAGTGGACCAGGATCAGCACGTCCCCGACCGAGCTCCCGCCCGGCTGGCGGGTCCGCATCAGCGAGCGGGTCCTCACCTACCGAGGCGACGAGCAGCGCACGGGCACGGCGGATATCGCGGGAGCGCGCCGCCGTTCGTAGCCGCCGAGGGCGCCTGGCAAAGTGGCCGCGGTGACGAGCTCGCCTGCCAGCACCGGCGCCCGCGTACTCGAACAGCGTCGCCGCGCCCGCACACGCACGGCATCGGGCGCCCGGACCGGCGCCGACCACGGAGCCGCAGTGCGAGGTGGACTCCGTTCGAGCATGTCATGACGCCGGCGCTCGCGGCTGCCTCGCACCAGGGCGCCGCACAGCGTGAACGGCTCGCCGAGCCGCCGCGCTCGCGGAACCGGGCTCCGGGTCGGCCCCTCGCACGGCCGAGGCCAGGCCGCGCCATGGCCGTGTACCGGACGGCTTCGCGCCCGGCTCACCGGCCTCGCGCCGGGGACGGCCGATCAACCGGTCGAGTCGAGCCCGGATCGCGCGGGGAGCACAATGGCGGCATGCACCGAAACGGACCGAGCCGCGACATCGACGAGTCCGAGCTGACGGTGACCCCGCCCGAAGAGCAGGCCGCGGGCGTCACCGCCGTGGCGGTGGCGTTGAAACGCTCGATCGAGGAGATGGGCGTCATCCGCACGGCGCGCACCCTGGCCCGGGTCAATCAGGTGCACGGCTTCGACTGCCCGGGCTGCGCCTGGCCGGAGCCGAGCGGCCATCGCAGGCCCGCCGAGTTCTGCGAGAACGGCGCGAAGGCCGTCGCCGAGGAAGCCACGCTGCGCACGGTTACTCCCGAGTTCTTCGCCACCCACTCGGTGGCGGACCTGAGCGACAAATCCGGCTATTGGCTCGGCCAGCAGGGCAGGCTGACCCACCCGATGGTGCTGCGTCCCGGAGACACCCACTACCGGCCGATCGCCTGGGACGACGCCTACCGTCTGATCGCCGACACGCTACGCGGGCTGGACTCCCCGGACGAGGCGGTGTTCTACACCTCCGGCCGCACCAGCAACGAGACCGCGTTCCTCTATCAGCTGCTGGTGCGCAGCTACGGCACCAACAATCTGCCGGACTGCTCCAACATGTGCCACGAGTCCTCCGGCGCGGCGCTGTCGAGCTCGATCGGGATCGGCAAGGGCTCGGTCTCCATCGATGACTTCGCCAAGGCCGACCTGATCATCGTCGCGGGACAGAATCCGGGCACCAATCATCCCCGGATGCTCAGCGCGCTGGCCGCGGCCAAGGCGAACGGCACCCGGATCGTCGCGGTGAACCCCCTGCCCGAGACCGGGCTGCTCGGCTTCCGCGACCCGCAGACGATCAAGGGCGTCACCACCGGCGTGCCGATCGCCGACGACTTCCTGCAGATCCGCCTCGGCGGTGACCTGGCCCTGTTCCAGGCGCTCGGCCGTCTGCTGCTGGAAGCGGAGGACCGCGCACCGGGCACGGTGGTCGACCGGGCGTTCGTCGACGCCCACTGCGCGGGCTACGCCGAATACGAAAAGCACGCGCGCACGGTCGATCTCGACACCGTACTGGAAGCGACGGGTCTCACCGCGGCCGAACTCGAGCACACCGCCGAGCTGTTCGCCCGCTCGCGCAACATCATCCTGTGCTGGGCGATGGGCCTGACCCAGCAGGCCCATGCCGTGGCCACCATCGAGGAGGCCACCAATCTGCTGCTGTTGCGCGGCATGATCGGCAAACCGGGCGCGGGTGTGTGCCCCGTGCGCGGTCACTCGAATGTGCAGGGCGACCGCACCATGGGCATCTGGGAGAAGATGCCCGACGCCTTCCTCGACGCCCTCGACCGCGAATTCGGCATCAGCAGCCCGCGCGAGCACGGCCTCGACACCGTCGCCGCCATCCGCGCCATGCGCGACGGACAGGCGAAAGTCTTCATCGGCATGGGCGGCAACTTCGTCTCCGCCACCCCCGACACCGCCGTGACCGAAGCCGCGCTGCGCGACTGCGCGCTCACCGTGCAGGTCTCCACCAAACTCAACCGCAGCCACGTCGTGCACGGCCGTACCGCGCTCATCCTGCCGACGCTCGGGCGCACCGACCTCGACCTGGCCCCGGACGGCGCCAAGAATCAAGTCTCCGTGGAGGACTCGATGTCGATGGTGCACCTGTCCACCGGACGGTTGCGGCCGGTCAGCGACCAGCTGCGCAGTGAAGTCGCCATCGTCTGCGAACTCGCCCAGGCAGTCCTTGGCCCCGACCACCCGGTGCCGTGGGCCCGCTTCGCCCGTGACTACGACAGCATCCGCGACGCCATCGCCCGCGTCGTGCCCGGCTGCGCGGACTACAACGCGAAAGTTCGCGGCCGGGGCGGCTTCCAGCTACCGCATCCGCCGCGCGACGCCCGCGAATTCCGCACCGCCACCGGCAAGGCCAACTTCGCGGTCAACGAGCTGACCTGGCTGCCGGTCCCCGCGGGCAGACTGATCCTGCAAACCCTGCGCAGTCACGACCAGTACAACACCACTATCTACGGCCTGGACGACCGCTACCGCGGCATCCACAACGGCCGCAAAGTGGTGCTGGTCCATCCCGAGGACATCACGGCGTTCGGTTTCCGCGACGGCGATCTGGTCGACATCGTCTCCGAGTGGACCGACGGCACCGAACGCCGCGTCGAAGGCTTCCGCCTGGTCTCCTACCCCACACCGCGCGGCAACGCCGCCGCCTACTACCCCGAGACCAATCCCCTGGTGCCACTGGACCACGTCGCGAAACGATCGAACACGCCAGTCTCCAAAGCGGTCACCATTCGTTTCGAGGCGAGCAAGGCATGACCAGCCGGGTCCGGCCGCAGGACAGTGCTCGCGCCGAAGGGAACACGGCATGAGCCGCGTCACCGCTCGCCGCCGGATGCGCCGGATCTCGCCCAGCGGGCAGATCCAGCGCCCGGACACCTTGGCCGTCGAAGAACCGCTCGAGATCCGCATCGACGGGCAGTCGCTGACGGTCACCATGCGCACCCCCGGCAGCGACATCGACCTGGTGCACGGATTCTTGCTGAGCGAAGACGTCATCGGTTCCGCCGAGGACATCGTGGCGGCCCGCTACTGCGCGGGCACCGACGACCAGGGCCGCAACACCTACAACGTCCTCGACGTCAGCCTGCGCACCCCCGTCCCGGTGCAGACCCGCTCCTTCCTCACCACCGGAGCCTGCGGACTGTGCGGAAAGACCGCCCTGGACGAGGTCCGCAAGCGCACCCGATTCCCCCTGTCCGCCGCAGGCCCGGTGGTGGACACCCGGGTACTGGCCGCGATGCCCGGCATGCTGCGCGACCGCCAATCGGTGTTCGAAGCCACCGGCGGCTTGCATGCGGCGGGCCTGTTCACCACCGACGGGCAGGCGCTGGCGGTGCGCGAGGACATCGGCAGGCACAACGCGGTGGACAAGGTGATCGGCTGGGCACTGCGCGAATCCAGGGTGCCTGCCCATGATCTGGTACTGATCGTGAGCGGGCGCGCGTCGTTCGAACTGGTGCAGAAGGCCGTCATGGCCGGAATCCCGATGCTCGGCGCGGTCTCGGCGCCGAGTTCGCTGGCGGTCGATCTCGCCGCCGACGCCGGACTGAGTCTGATCGGCTTCCTCCGCGGCGACACGATGAACGTCTACACCGTCCCCGAGCGGCTGCGCACCGATCCGGGCGCCGACTCGTTGTTGGCCTGACTCACTATTGCCCGCGCCGGACGCCCGTTCTACCGTGACTGCACGGAGCCGGAACGGATTCGGCGAGAACGGAGCGGCCGATGCGGATATCGGTGGAGGGGAACTCCGAGGGCCTGCGGGTGCGGATGCGGTTCGAGCAGTACCGCCGCCTGCTGCTGACGCGGATCGTGCTGGCCGTCTTGGCGGTACAAGGAGCGATCGTCGGCCTTTGGGCCACGTTCGCGCCGCACTCCTGGTACACCAGTTTTCCGGGGTTCGGCGCCCAGTGGGTGGCGGCGGACGGCCCGTACAACCACCATCTGGCGGCCGACGTGGGTGCCTTCTTCCTGGCGCTGACAGCGGTGACGATCGCCGCGCTCGTGGTCAACCGAACCACGGCGGCCCGGATCGCGGGCGTCGGCTGGCTCACCTTCGGTGTCCCCCATTCCCTTTACCACCTCTTCCACAAGCCCGCGGAGATGGGCGCGGCGAGCTTCACGGCCAGCCTGATCGCGGCGTTGCTGCTCGTGATCGGCGGAGCGGCCTGCCTCTTCCTGCCGCCGCGAGGCGAGTTGCCCCTCTCGGACCCGCAACCGGTGACGCTGCGTTTCCCGCGCCGCCGTCCGCGCGCCGTCCGCTGATCGGCGAACCCGGCAGCAGAGTCCGGGACGCCCGTGGGAGATCACCACGGGCGTGATCCGGTGGATCCGCGGATGACGCCGCGACTTGGCGAATTCCCCGACCGTCAGTCCTTCAGCGCTTCGAGCAGTGCCGCGCGCTGACGCGCACCGAGCCCGCCGATCCGGCGATCCTCCGGGATCTCCGCCTGGTCCATCAACTTCGCGGCCTTCACCGGCCCGACACCGGGCAGGGCCTTGATCACCGCGGCCACCTTGGTCTTCTTCACCAACTCGTCGGAGTCTGCCTTCTTCAGCAGATCCGCGACCGAAACCTTGCCCGCCTTCACCTTGCCGATCAGTTCGGAGCGTGCCTTGCGGACCGCAGCCGCCTTGGCCAAGGCCTCGGTGCGCTGCTCTGCGGTCATGGTAGGCAGTGCCATGTCTCCTCCGCTTCCACTCGTCACTCGAACATCTGGTTGACCGGACCGAGTAAACAGCACGGCACCGGGAGCGCAAGCTCGACACACCGGGGCACGAACTGCGGAAATGACGATGAATTTCCCTGGTCCGCGCCGTCGGAATCAGTGGACGGCCGACGGGCTACAGACGAAAAGGACGAAAGGAACACCACGTCACGAAGCTGTCCCTCGCCCGGATCGTCGCGTCGGACGACGCGTACCGAGAACCCCGGAGCAGAAGCGGTGCGCCGCGACGGCGACTACTCCGAAGCGGCCGTCGCCGCGCGGTAACGCGGGATGAGCCGTTACCGACAGAGTCAGCAAATACCGAACGCGGGTCTGGTTCAACGGCGAACCAAGGGGGATCAACGGCGATCCCCCGAGCCCGCTCGGGTCACACCGAGCGGAGCCTTCACCCCCGGACAACAGAAAATATCGCGGTTCGCACGGCCCGTGACAGCATGACGGCATGGAGCCGAGCACTCCGCCGGGGACGACTGCGTCCGCGATTCTGTGGCTGTGGCCCGGGCAGGCGATCTATCGCGGACCGTCCCTGCGTCCGGACGCGCATTCCACCGCGGTGAACTGCCTGGCCGTCGGGTTGGACGCGCCGTTCACACTCGCGACCGATGCCGTCACGCACACCGTGCGCAGCGCGCTGATCCCGCCGCGCCGGGTGCACCGCGTCGTCGCGGGCGGCGACCAGATGATGTTCTGTTATCTGGATCCGGGGTCGCGGGGCGCCCGAGCCTGCCGGGACCGGATGATCCGGTGGCACGCCGAATTCGGACTCGGCCATCGGGCGGAAGCCGCCCTCGCCACGGCTGCGAGCGGCACGTGCCCCGATCCGCGCTCGCTGGCCGAACTCGTCGGCGCCAGGCCGGTCCCCACGCCGGACGACCGGGTAGCCGAGGCGATGGCGACCCTCCTCGCCCATCCCGCGCGGGAGTTCACCGCCGCCCGGTTCGCCGCGGCCGCGCACCTGTCGGAGTCGCGCTTCCTGCATCTGTTCGCCGCCCAGGCGGGCACCTCGTTCCGGCGGTACCGCCTGTGGGCCAGGATGCTCGGCGTCGGCCGCGCGCTCGCCGAGGGCGCGAACCTCACCGCCGCGTCGGCCGACGCGGGCTTCGCCAGCCCCTCACACTTCAGCGACGCTTTCCGCACCCTGTTCGGCTTGTCGGCCACCACACTGCTCGCCACCGGAGTACGGATCGTCGTGCTGGACGAAGCGGAAGGGATCGAATCGGGCGACCGAACGCGCTAGGCTACAAACTAGAACACGTTTCATTTCGGAGGAGGCTCGATGGCCAAACAGATTCGCGACGTGGTGGAGCAATACGTCAAGCTGGTCGGCTCGGGGCCGACCGAGGACATCGTCGCCCTGTACGCGCCCGACGCGATCGTGGAGGATCCCGTCGGCACTCCACCCAAGCGCGGCCACGAGGCCATCCGCGAGTTCTACGAGGTGATCGCCGCACTGGATCGGGAGACCGAGCTGCGGCCGGAGGACGTGAGAATCGCGGGCAATCAGGCCGCGTTCCCGTTCACCATCGTCACCAAGGTCGGCGGGCAGCGCTTCGTCCTGTCACCGATCGATGTGATGGAGTTCGACGAAGAAGGCCGGATCACCGGGATGCGCGCCTACTGGAGCCAGGAGGACATGCGGGTCGAGCCCGAGTAGAGCGCGGCGGCCGGGTGCGCCAGGTCACATCGCGGCCCCATCACATTCCGGCACGGTCTCTCGTCCGAGAAGTAGGAACCACATCCGCTGATCGAAGGAGATCGACATGAGCGCCACCCGTATCGCCGCCGTCACCCCGCAACACGCGGGACCGACGACCAAGCTGCTCTACCGGCTGGCCAAGCGCCGCTTCCGCGAAGTGCCGGAGCCCTTCGCCGTCACCGCCAACCATCCGAAATTGCTGAGGGCCAGCGCGGTCCACGAGACCATGGTCGGCAAGGCCAGCACCGCCCTGCCCGCCGTCATCCGCGAGATCGCGGTGTATCGCACGGCGTGGACGATCGGCTGTTCGTGGTGCGTCGACTTCGGCGCCATGCTCATGCGCCTGGGCGAGCTGGACGTCGCGCGGCTGGAACACATCGCCGACTACGCGACCTCGCCGCTGTACTCCGACGACGAGCGCGCCGCCATCGCCTACGCCGACGCGATGACCGCAACGCCGACCACGGTCACCGACGAACAGGTCGCCGACCTGGAGCGGCGCTTCGGCCGAGCGGGTGTGGTGGAGCTCAGCTATCAGATCGCGCTGGAAAACTCACGCGCCCGGTTCAATTCGGCGCTCGGGATCACGGCGCAGGGTTTCAGCACCGATTCGTGCCGGGTGCCCTGGTCGTGAAAAGGGCCGCGGCGCTGCGGGAATGGCTCGATCCGACCTGGTACTTCGGCGCCGCGTTCGCCCGGGACTGTCGTTACGGCCCGGAATGCACTAAGAATAAGAGGTGTTGACGTCGCCTGGCCGTGCCGCGGCCGGCGGGCTACCTTCGCGAGTTTCGGTGCGGGGTAACGGCGTCTTCGGTTTCTCGAGTTCCCCTCCGCCCGACCGTTTGGAGCCGCATGCTCGACGAACAGACCCCGGACGACGACGTCGCACGGCTGGCGAGACGAGTCGAGAAGGCCCGCGGCCGTCTCGCCTACCAGTTCGACCCGGCTCTGACCGGCGCGCTGTCGGAGGAGGAACTGCTCGCTGAACGCGAACTGGCCGAACGGATCCGGACCCAGGACCGCGAACAGCGCTGGAAGCACGCCGAGGCGGGCGCCGCGGCCTCCGACCGGGCGCGGCACACCGCGGAGGCCATCGAGAAGGCCGAGATCAGGGACCTGCTGTTGGCGCGCAAGGCGATTGCCGCGCAGCGGCGCGCGTCCAGCCCGCACGCCAGGTTGGCGTCGCTGTACCGGCACCGTTCCTGGTCGCTCGGCGCGCTGGCCGGCGTGGTCGCCGCCGGAATGCTGTGGTCGGCGGTCAACGTTCAGCACAACATCGCGCCGGGTGGCCCGGACGACCCGCTGTACTGGTTCAGCTACCTGCTCGAGGCGATGATCAGCGTGTCGCTGATCATCATCATGATCGGCACGAACAAGGTCACCGAATGGGGCGTGCTGGACAACCGGAGCCAAGTGGCGGCGGCGGAAATGGCCCTGCTCGCGCTCACCGTCGGACTGAACACCTACCCGTACGTGAGCGCCGGGCGATGGTTCGACGCCGCCGTGCACGGTGTCGCCCCGGTGATGATCGGCGTCGCCCTGCTCATCCACGACGCCGCGAGCGCGCGATACGGACGCGCGATCGGCTATGCCACCGAGCAGGTGCGGAGCTTGCCCGACCCGACCGGGCACGACCCCTTGCCGGAACGCTCCGCGGCGGACAGCCTGTCCAGCGCGGACGCTGACTTCCCAGTGGATCTGCACACCCCCGTGGTGCAGGGCGCACACAGCTAGACCTATCAGCCTGCGGTGCGGGGCAAGTCGTCGAAGAATGCCCGTTCTACGTCCGCGCCGGCGCGTGAGCCGTCGAGCCCTGTGCTCGCGCCCCGGTGATCAGTACGGATACCGGCGTTCGACCGCTTCCTTGGCCTCTTTCAGGCCGCACCCGGTGAGTTCGCGATACCGCTTGATCGCGTGAATCTTCTTGCCCTGCGCCAGAAGCGCATCGATCTCGGCCATGCCGTCACCGCGCGGGACCGCAGGCACGGCACGCGGCGACACGGCCGCTGCCTGCGCCTCGATGCCCAGATGGGTCATGATCAGGTCGAGCTTGGCGTGCAGGGCGTCGACCTTGCGCTCCAAGCGCCGGTTGGCGAACATGCCCCGATGGTATCGACCCCGGCCGCGTCAGGCCGCGTCGAGCACGGCGTCGGCGAGACTCGACATCGTCTCGAAGCGCGCCAGATCTCCCGCCAGCTCCAGCAGCCGGTCCACACACCGGGGTCCGGTCACCAAGCGCATCCTACGGCCGGTCTGTACCAGCATGGACCGCGCGTCGACCAGAACGTGCAACCCGGCGACGCCGAAAAACGTAACCTTCGACAGATCTACGACCACCAAAGGCGCCGCCGTGCCCAGCGAGCCGATCAGCCTGCGTCGAAACACTTCGACGGTGTAATGATCGACTTCGCCCGCGAGCGCGCACAGCGTGACCGAGTCGCTCGGCACTGTGACGGAGATCTTGAGCCGCTCGGCGGGGTGATCGGCATTGCGAGCGGCGGTGAGAACGTACGTGGGGTTGGCCAAGCCTGTCGACATGAGGACCTCGGTCCAGTCGCCCGCGAGCAATCTCGGAAACGGGCTTGCTCGCGGGTAATGATGCGCCCCGGAGAAAAGCGCCGGAACTAGGCTGTCTGCTCAACCCTCACGGAGGGAGTACCCCTTACGACGGGTCGCCACACCCGAATTACGCCGACTTCTCCCGGCGCTCCGGCCGCTGCGCCTTGCGCGGCACGATGGTGGGCAGGACGTTGTCGTTGACTGTATCCGCGTTGACGACGACCTTGGCGACGTCGTCGCGGCTGGGGATGTCGTACATCGCGGGCTGCAGGACTTCCTCCATGATCGCCCGCAGGCCACGCGCGCCGGTGCCGCGCAGAATCGCCTGGTCGGCGACCGCCTCCAGCGCGTCGTCGGTGAACTCGAGGTCGACCCCGTCCATCTCGAACAGCCGGACGTACTGCTTGACCAGCGCGTTCTTCGGTTCGGAGAGGATCTTGACCAGCGATTCCTTGTCCAGGTTCGTCACCGAGGCGACCACGGGCAGGCGGCCGATGAACTCGGGGATCAGGCCGAACTTGATCAAGTCCTCTGGCATGACCTCCGCGAAGTGATCGGTGGTGTCGATCTCGGCCTTCGACCGCACCTCGGCGCCGAAACCGATGCCGCGGTGGCCGGTGCGGTCGGAGATGATCTTCTCCAGACCGGCGAAGGCGCCCGCCACGATGAACAGCACGTTGGTGGTGTCGATCTGGATGAACTCCTGGTGCGGGTGCTTGCGCCCGCCCTGCGGCGGCACGCTCGCCTGAGTGCCCTCCAGGATCTTCAGCAGGGCCTGCTGCACGCCCTCGCCGGACACGTCACGGGTGATCGACGGGTTCTCGCTCTTGCGGGCGATCTTGTCGACCTCGTCGATGTAGATGATGCCGGTCTCGGCGCGCTTGACGTCGTAGTCGGCCGCCTGGATCAGCTTCAGCAGGATGTTCTCGACGTCCTCGCCGACGTACCCGGCCTCGGTCAGCGCGGTGGCGTCGGCGATGGCGAACGGGACGTTCAGCATCTTCGCCAGGGTCTGGGCGAGGTAGGTCTTGCCGCAACCGGTAGGACCGAGCATCAGGATGTTGGACTTGGCCAGCTCGACGGTCTCGCCGCGGCTGTCCCGACCCTTGTCACCGGCCTGGATGCGCTTGTAGTGGTTGTAGACGGCCACCGCGAGAGTGCGCTTGGCGGTGTCCTGGCCGATCACGTAGTTCTCCAGGAAATCACGGATCTCGGCGGGCTTGGGCAGCTCATCGAGCTTGACCTCGCTGGACTCGGCGAGTTCCTCCTCGATGATCTCGTTGCAGAGATCGATGCACTCGTCGCAGATGTACACCCCTGGTCCCGCAATGAGCTTCTTGACCTGCTTCTGGCTCTTTCCGCAGAACGAGCACTTCAGCAGATCGCCGCCATCTCCGATGCGCGCCATCTCGTGGGTCCCTACTTCCTTGTCCGCGTGCAACCGTCCGTCCAGGTTGCCAGCTGTCCACCACTTTCGCAGCCGCAAACGCATCGGCTGATCTCGTGGCCGGTGGGGCAGTGCCGTCAACCGGGAGCAAAGGTCCCTAGGTTGACCGTACCCGGTGTTCGGGATGGAGGTCGACAACTCGCGCATGTTTCTCGCGCGGGTTGTGCGAGTCGTCACGAGCCATACCTCCGCACCGCCCGCCGCGCGGCGCCGTCGGTTCGAACAAATTCTCGAACCGCGGCGGCGCGAGGGCGGCCCGGCCGGGCGGTATGCCCCATTGCGTACTTCCCGGCCGGAATTCCCTGTCACGAAGCAATTTAGAGCGAACAGCCCCGGGATCGGCAATTCGCCCCGCCGTCCCGGCCCCGGCCGGAAACGACGATTCGCGCCCTATTTCTGCGCGCTCAGCTTCCGGTAGTCGAACACCGTGTCGATGATCCCGTACTCCTTGGCCTCCTCGGCCGTCAGGATCTTGTCGCGGTCGGTGTCCTTGCGGATGGTGTCGGCGTCCTTGCCGGTGTGCCGCGCGAGCGTGCTCTCCATCAGGCGACGCATGCGCTCGATCTCGGCGGCCTGGATCTCCAGATCCGACACCTGGCCCTGGATGCCGCCCTCCAGCGAGGGCTGGTGGATCAGCACGCGCGCGTTGGGCAGGCAGGCGCGCTTGCCCGGGGTGCCCGCGGCCAGCAGCACGGCGGCGGCCGAGGCGGCCTGGCCCAGGCAGACGGTGGCGACGTCGGCGCGCACGTACTGCATGGTGTCGTAGATGGCCATCAGCGAGGTGAACGAGCCACCCGGCGAGTTGATGTACATGGTGATGTCGCGGTCGGGGTCCAGCGACTCCAGCACCAGCAGCTGCGCCATGATGTCGTTCGCCGAGGCGTCGTCCACCTGCACGCCGAGGAAGATGATGCGCTCTTCGAACAGCTTGTTGTACGGGTTGGACTCCTTGACGCCGAAGCTCGAGTGCTCGATGAACGACGGCAGGATGTAGCGCGCCTGCGGGCTCTGCGGCGCGATGCCGGACAGGCCGGCGCGCGGGTCGATCGAATTGGCCATCTTCGTCTCCAAAGTCGGTGCGGCGGCCGGACGTTCGAGGTGTCCGGGGGCCTGTGGGTGATCCGGTGCGTTACTTCTTGGCGCCGTTGGCCTGGTTCGCGTGGCTGATCACGCGGTCGATGAAGCCGTATTCCAGGGCTTCGGCCGCGGTGAACCAGCGGTCGCGGTCGGCGTCGGCGGTGACCTGCTCGACCGACTTGCCGGTGTGCAGCGCCTGCAGTTCGTTCAGCTCACGCTTGGTGTGCGCGAACTGCTCGGCCATGATCGCGATGTCGGCCGCGGAGCCGCCGATCCCCGCGGAGGGCTGGTGCATCATGATGCGCGCGTGCGGCAGCGCGTAGCGCTTGCCCTTGGTGCCCGCGGTGAGCAGGAACTGCCCCATCGACGCGGCCAGGCCCATGCCGTAGGTGGCGATGTCGCACTCGACGAGCTGCATGGTGTCGTAGATGGCCATACCGGCGGTCACCGAACCGCCCGGCGAGTTGATGTAGAGCGCGATGTCCTGGGTGGGATCCTCGGCCGACAGCAGTAGCAGCTGCGCGCACAACTTGTTCGCGATGTCGTCGTCGACCTGGGTGCCGAGGAAGATGATGCGCGCACGCAGCAGGCGCTCGTACACCGAATCACTGAGGTTGAGACCAGCAGTCGCGGTTGTCATGACCCCTGCCTGGTTGATTGTCACGGATACCTGCCTTCTCTCGCCGGCTCGTTGCGGATTGCCGCATAGCCATCACTGGTTGGATATGCCGCACCCGGTCGGACATGGCCATCCAACTTGTCGTCACAAACATTAACGAAGCAGGGCGGCACCGAACTCCCGGTACCGCCCTTTCTTCGCTCTCAGCGCAATCAGCGCACCTCGCGGGCGTCGATCACGCCGACATTCCATGGAATTATTCGGCGTCCGCCGGGGCCGTCTCGACGGACGCGTCCTCGTCGGCGGAATCGGCGGGGGCACCGAACATTTCGGTGGTGTCCACCGAGTTGCCCGCGGAGTCGGTGACGGTCACCTGGCCGACCACGCCCGCCAGCGCCTTGCCGCGCCGCACGTCGGCGAAGATCGCGCCCAGCTGGCCCGCCTGCTGCACCTGCTGGATGAACTGCTCCGGCGACAGGCCGTAGCGCTGCGACTGGAACAGGATCCGCTCGGTGAGCTCCTCCTGGCCGACCTGGGTGCCCTCCGCCTCGGCGATCGCGTCCAGCAGCAGCTGGGTCTTGACCGACTTCTCCGCGGCCTGCTTGGTGTCGGCGTCGAACTCCTCGCGGGTGCTGCCCTGCGCCTCGAGCGCCTCGGCGAACTTGGCCTCGTCGTGGTCGAAGCCGTGCACCGCGTCGTGGGTCACCGCGTCGATCTCGGCCTTCACCACGGCCTCGGGCAGCGGCACCTCGACCTGCTCGAGCAGGGTGTCCAGCACCTTGTCGCGGATCTCGCCCGCCTGCTGCACCTTCTTGACCCGCTCGACGCGGCCGCGCAGATCGTCCTTCAGCTCCTCCAGCGTGTCGAATTCGCTGGCCAGCTGCGCGAACTCGTCGTCGGCCTCGGGCAGCTCACGTTCCTTGACGGTCTGCACGGTCACGGTGATGACCGCGTCCTTGCCCGCGTGCTCGCCCGCGACCAGCTTCGAGGTGAACTCCTTCGACTCGCCCGCCGACAATCCGACCAGCGCCTCGTCCAGGCCCTCGATGAGCTGACCGGAACCGACCTCGTGGGACAGGCCGGTCGTGGCGGCCTCGGCCACCTCCTGGCCGTCCACGGTCGCCGACAGGTCGATGGAGACGAAGTCGCCGTCCTGCACCGGACGCTCCACCCCGGTCAGGGTGCCGAAGCGCTGGCGCAGCGACTGCAACTGCTCCTCGATGTCCTCGTCGCCGACGGTGAACGCGTCGACGGTGACCGCAATGCTCGCGTAGTCCGGCAGCGTGATCTCCGGCCGCACGTCGACCTCGGCGGTGAAGGCCAGCTCCTGGCCGTCCTCGATCTTGGTGATCTCGATCTCGGGCTGACCGATGACCTTCACCTCGGAGGTGGTGACGGCCTCGCTGTAGCGACCGGGCAGCGCGTCGTTGACGACCTGCTCCAGGATCGCGCCACGGCCGAGACGGGCCTCGAGCAGCTTCGCTGGCGCCTTACCGGGACGGAAGCCGGGGATGCGGACCTGCTTGGCCAGTGCCTTGTACGCGCGGTCGAAATCCGGCTTCAGCTCCTCGAAGGGCACCTCGACGTTGATCCGGACCCGGGTCGGGCTCAGCTGCTCGACGGTGCTCTTCACGGACATGCTCCTTGTTCGTTGTTCGTACTGGTTGACGTTCGTCTTGCGGCGCCCCGCCCCCGGCATTCCGGGATCGGAACGGCGGGCGAGGCGGCCCTACGCCGGCTGCCGCATTCCCCCACCGGCGCCGATCCGAACCGGAGTCCCGGCCTCGGCCGAGACGACGAGGGGTGCGGCGTACGCCACGCATCCCGACCAGGTTAGTTGACCGGCCGAGCGGACCTGCATCCGGCGGTGCCCGGCGGGCGACGCGAGCGGCCGGGCTACTTCCCCACCGAGACCGCGTCGGTGACGAAGACCAGCGTCTCGTACGGGGCGATGCCACGCCCGCCCGCGCCGTAGCCCAGCTCCGGCGGCACGATCAGCAAGCGGCGCGCGCCCTCCTTGACGCCGACGAGTCCCTGATCCCAGCCGGGGATGACCTGTCCCCCGCCGAGGGTGAGCTGGAACGGCTTGCCGCGCTGGAACGAGCTGTCCAGCGTCTTCTTGTCCGACCAGGTGACCAGCGCGTAATTCATGGTCAGCTGCTGGCCGGGCGCGGCGCCGGGCCCGCTGCCCTCCTTCAGATCCTTGACGATCAGCTGCTTGGGCGGGTCGCAGTCGTCGGGGAGGGTGATCTTCGGCGCGGCGCCGAAATCTCCGGTGACGCGGATGTCGTCGGCGGTGCACTCGCGGCCCTTGCTCTGGGTAGCCGGGCGCTGCGCGGAAGGTCCCGCCGCCGCGGTGGTCCGCGTCGTCGAGACGGCGGGAGCGGACTCGTCGTCCGAGCCGCAGGCCGCCAGCGCGATGGTGGTCGCGGCGACGGCGCCGATACCGATGATCCTGCCGAGAATGTGCATGCCGCGGACCCTAGACCACGAACGGGCCCCGGGTGGGACGAGCTTCTCGCGACACGCTCGGACCGCCGCGCGGCCCGCTGCGGCTAGGCTGGCGGTGAATTCTCCATCCGGCGTTGTCGATTCCGATCGGCAACCTTCGCAGGACCTCGACGGCGGCCGGTCGTGGCGCCGCCGTCCCCGATGCCATGAGCGTGAGGAGAGTCGGCACATGACCCACATGGCGAGTGCGGGTGGCGATACTTCGGCGGACAACGTCGGCAGCACCGGCGGCCGGACCGTCGCACCGCGTCCCTACCGGCTGGCGGACGTGCCGGGGCCACTGGCACGCGACGAGCTGGCGGCGATCGACGCGTGGTGGCGCGCCGCGAACTATCTCGCGGTCGGCCAGATCTACCTGACGGCTAATCCGCTGCTGCGCGAACCGCTGCGCGCCGAGCACGTCAAACCCAGGCTGCTCGGGCACTTCGGCACGGTGCCCGGCCTGAATCTCGTGTGGGTGCATGCCAATCGCGCGATCCGGCAACGCGGCCTGAACGCCGTCTTCGTCGCGGGCCCCGGGCACGGCGGTCCGGGCCCGAACGCGTGCGGCTGGCTGGAGGGGACGTACTCCGAGGTCTACAGCCACATTCCGCAGGACGCCGCGGGCATGGGCGCGCTGTTCCGCCAGTTCTCCTTTCCCGGCGGGGTGCCGAGTCACTGCGCACCGGAGACGCCGGGCTCCTTCCACGAGGGCGGCGAACTCGGCTATTCGCTGCTGCACGCGTTCGGCGCCGCCCTGGACAACCCCGATCTCACCGTGTTCTGCGTGGTCGGCGACGGCGAGGCGGAAACGGGTCCGCTGGCCACGAGCTGGCATGCGAACAAGTTCCTCAATCCGGCGCGCGACGGCGCGGTGCTGCCGATCCTGGCCCTGAACGAGTACAAGATCGCCAATCCGACCATCCTGGCGCGCATCCCGGAGCCGGAGTTGCTGTCGCTGCTGCGTGGCTACGGTTACGAGCCGATCGTCGTCGCCGGCGACGATCCCGCGACCGTCCACCAGGCGATGGCCACGGCGGTGGACACGAGCATGGAACGCATCGGGCGGATCCAGGGCGCCGCACGCGACGGCGCCGATGGGGCACGGCCCAGCTGGCCGATGATCGTGCTGCGCACCCCCAAGGGCTGGACCTGTCCGCCGGTGGTGGACGGCGACCAGGTCGAGGGCACCTTCCGCGCGCACCAGGTGCCGTTGCCGGGCGCGCGCACCGACGCCGACCACCGCGCGGTGCTGGAACAGTGGCTGCGTTCCTACCGTCCGGAGGAACTGTTCGACGACGACGGCAAGCCGGTGCCGGAGCTGACCGCTCAGGTACCCGTCGGCGAACGGCGGATGAGCGCCAACCCGGTCGCCAACGGCGGTACGCTACTGCGCGACCTGGACCTGCCGGACTGGCGCGACTTCGGCGTCGAGGTCACCGCGCCGGGCGCGACCCGGCACGAGGCCACCAGGGTGCTCGGTGGCTGGCTGCGTGAGGTCACCAGGCGCAATCCGGACAACTTCCTCACCTTCGCGCCGGACGAACTGGCCAGCAACCGCTTGCAGGACATCCTCGAGGTCACCGGCCGCAACTGGCAGGCGGAGATCGACCGCCGCGACCAGAAACTCGACCGCGGCGGCCGGGTGATCGAGGTGCTGTCCGAGCACATGTGCCAGGGACTGCTGGAGGGCTATCTGCTGACCGGCAGGCACGGCGTGTTCACCTGCTACGAGGCGTTCATCCACATCGTGGACGCCATGTTCAACCAGCACGCCAAATGGCTCGACGCCAGTTCGGCGGTGCCGTGGCGGCGTCCGATCCCCAGCCTGAACTACCTGTTGTCCTCGCACGTGTGGCGCCAGGACCACAACGGCTTCACCCACCAGGACCCCGGATTCCTGGACGTGGTGCTGAACAAGAAGGCCTCGATCGTGCGGGTGTACCTGCCGCCGGACGCGAACACGCTGCTGTCCACCTACGACCACTGCCTGCGCTCCCGCCACTACGTGAACGTGGTGGTCGCGGGCAAGCAGCCGCAGGCCGACTGGTTGTCGGTGACCGAGGCCGCCGAGCACTGCGCACGCGGGATCGGGATCTGGCCGTGGGCGGGCCACGGCGACGAGGTGGGCGCCATGCCGGACGTGGTGCTCGCCTGCGCGGGCGACATACCGACGCTGGAGACCCTCGCCGCGGCCGCGATCCTGCGCGAACGTCTGCCCGACCTGCGCGTCCGGGTGGTGAACGTAGTCGACCTGATGCGGCTGCAAACGCAGGACGAGCACCCGCACGGCCTGCCGGACAGTGAGTTCGACACGCTCTTCACCCAGGACCGGCCGGTGATCTTCGCTTTCCACGGCTATCCGTGGCTGATCCACCGGCTGACCTATCGGCGCACCAACCACGACGAACTGCACGTCCGCGGCTATCGGGAGCGCGGCACCACGACCACGCCGTTCGACATGGTGATGCTGAACGATCTGGACCGCTACCACTTGGTGATGGACGTGATCGATCGGGTGCCGTCCCTGCGCGAGCGGGCCGCGGGGCTGCGGCAAGAGATGGTCGACGCGCGGTGGACGGCCCGTGCGTGGACCAGGGAACACGGCGAGGACCTCCCCGAGGTCGCCGACTGGAACTGGCCTTACCAGCGGAGCTGAGCCCCCACGAACTCGGCGGCAGAAAGTACGATCGACCGTATGGAAAGTGGTCAGCGAACCGCCGAGATCACCGACAAGCGCCTGCTGCGCGGTGCGAAGACGCGTGCCACGGTGCTGCGGCATGCGGTCGACATCGCCTCGCTCGACGGATTGGACGGCCTGAGTTTCGGCAGGCTGGCCGAAGACACCGGTCTGAGCAAGGCCGGAATCCAGACCCTCTTCCGCACCAAGGAAGCACTCCAACTGGCCACCATCGATCACGCACGCGACCGCTTCGTGGAAGCGGTCGTCGACCCCGCACGGTCCGCGCCGCACGGCGTCGCCCGTCTGCGGGCCTTGGTGGAGCACTGGATGGTCTATGCCACGACGCCGCTGTTCGCGGGCGGATGCTTCCGCGTCGCGACCATGGCCGAGCACGACAGCAAGCCGGGCCCGGTGCGCGACGCCCTGCTCCGCGATCAGGGAGCGTGGGTTCGGCTGCTGGCGCGGGAGCTGCGCGCGGCGGCGTCCGCCGGTGAGATCCCCGAACTGGACGCCGATCTGGTCGCCTTCCAGATCGATGCGGTGCTCTGCGCGACGAATACCGCGCTGCGGATCGGTGATCCGGAGGCCGCCGACCGCGCCCACCGCATCGTCGAAGGCTTTCTGCGACCATCGTGAACACGCGCTATACGCGTTGGGTATGACTCGAATCGAATTGTCGGGGATACCAGGACATTCGGAAATCTCGGACACGAGCCCGCACGACCTTGTATCTTGCGAACAACGCGTTCCGCGCGTTTCCGAAGCAACTCCCCCCATCCGTCGCCGTTGCCGGAGGGCGCGCAGAAGGGCGGTTCCCCATGAACCACACAGCCGAGGCGACCGGGTTCGAAATCCTAGGTGCGATCTTGATGATGGCCTGGATGGTCGTCATGTGGGCGGCCGTCGGCGTGCTCGCCATCGCGATGCGCAAACCGTTGCGACCATGGATGTTCCGCACCGCGCTCGGTGTGATCGCGTTGGGCGTCATCGCCCAGATAGGTCACTTCCAGGAGCACGTGGCACAGGTCGGATACTGGGTCCAGCACCCGAACTCACCGGCGTGGATGACGCCGTGGGGCACCGGCTTGGCCAAGGGATTCGGCCAGGTCAACCATATGAAGCCGTCGCTCGGGATGGAAATCCTGCACCTGGTCGGCAATTTCCACTTCCTCGCCGGACTGGTCGGTGTCGCACTGGTCACCCACCACGCCCTGGAGAGCAAGGCGCGCAAGTGGGGCCGCATGGGCGTACTGATGCAGGGCATCCACGGACTCGAGCATCTCGCGCTCACCCTGACGGTCGCGTTCGGCACCAAAGCGATCGGCCTGTCGACCTTCTTCGGCCTGCTCGACCCGGGAGCCGGTGCGTCGACCTACCGCATCTGGTGGCATTTCCTGGCCAACGTGATCGGCACGAGCATCTTCGCCATGGCGCTGTACTACCTGTGGCAGGAGCGCGCCGTGATCGAAGCCCCGTTCCGCGACCCCGCCGCCGCGAAGCCGAGCCGCGCACCCGCGGCGGCCACGGGTTCAGGGGCCCCGGCATACGCGGCGGTCACCGAAGCCTGATCCAGCAACCCTAAAGGGCGTCTGCCATCGCGGCAGGCGCCCTTTTCGCGTATGCGCGAAGGACTTTCCGTCGCAGCCCGTTCATCAGCCCACAGCGGCGAGCCGCGCGGCACTGCCGCCGCCCTTCATTCGCCCCCAACCCGCGCGCACGCCGGCTCGACCTCCGCGGTCAGCACGGCCCTGGCGGGGTGAGTGCAACGAAGACACAGCCCCCGTACCCCCGGCCGGTCGTGCTACCCACGCCACTTTCGGCGAGAGCGCCGCATCACTGCCGCGCACCCTACCGGGCCGCCTGAAGGCCGCACCGTCCCGAAAAAGCATCGCGTCGAGCAGGTTTCGCAAAGCCCCGGGGTTACAGGCGGTCGACATTACCCCTGGTCACGACGCCGACCCACGCCGGAAACTCCGCAATTCTTCCCAAGTATGGGAAAGCACTCGACAAGGTATCGACCCGTCGATTAATGTGACGTTATCCAACGGCACGATAGATAGGGACCCGCCGATCGGACCACACCGGGCCGATCTCCGATCCCGAGGTGGCGAGATGAACGGACGCGAACGATGACCGGCATCACGCCGCACCAGCGACGGACACAGACCTGGCTCGTCCGCCCGCTGATCGTGAGCGCGATAGCGGCCACGCCGGAAACCCCGGCGCCGGCCGAAGCGCTGGCCGGGCCCGACGCGATCGTCGCGGCACCGCGCCCCGCAGACCCGGGCCGCCACGGAGACGACAGGCCGGGCTCTTCCCATCCCGACAACCGGGACCGAGCCGACCGGCACCGGCCCGCGGACCAGACGTCCGCGACGGATGCCGCCCCGATCCCTTCCCCGCCCCCACCTCGCGCGGCAACCCCGACCATCGACGTTCGCCGCACCGCCGCCGCTCGAACCGTGTCGCCGCGCACGGCTCGAATTCCGAACGGAGACTTACGATGACCGCCACGACCCACTCCGCCGCACGGCGACTGCTCGCCTGTACCGCGATCGTCGGCATCCTCACCGCCGGCGCCGTCGGCATCGCGGGCGCCGAGTCCCACTCGGGCCCCTCCGACCCGCGCAACGGCACCGGCGACACCAACGGCTGGCACCAGATCGACCCGATGGGCTACAACCACCGCGACAACGACCCGCTCCGCGCGGACGAGCACGACGACGCCATCCGCGACTACCACCAGCGCCAGAGCACCCCTGCGCCGGCCGACACCACCACGGGCAACAATTCCGTCAGCCCCAGCTGGTCGCGCGTCGCCCGCCCGGACGGCAGCGGCTACACCGTGTGCCGCCCGCAGGCCCGCTGGTGCCAGTGATCGCCGGACCGGCTCACTCACTCGCACCCACAACCTTCCGCGACGTCCTTCTGGACTGATCGTACCGCTGTCTAGCGGCACATTACTTGAAGTATCACCAATCCCGGAAATCCACTCCGGCCGGGATAGCGCACGAAAGAGAAACACCAATGATCAAGATTAACGGGCTTCGCCGGACGACCGCGTGTAACGACAAGCGCGGCACGGCACGGACGCTCACCCTGCTGGCGGCGGCAGCGGTGGCGGCGGGCGGCCTGAGCCTCGGCGCGGGCACCGCCGAGGCTCAGGGCGCTGCCTGCCTCTGGGCCGGTGGCGCCTACGGCCAGGGCACCACCGTCGTCGCGGGAGGCTCGACCTTCACCTGCGGCACCGATGCGGTCGGCGCGCCCTACTGGCACCGCGGACACAACGTGCGGCAGGCCAGCACCGTGCCCAACCCGGGCGCGTACACCCACCCCGCGGGCCTGTTCAGCCCCGGCGCCCGCCAGTACGGCACGGAATACAACGACTACTGCGTCGGAAGCCAGCTCATCGAGGGTTCCGAGGACGTCTACCAGGTCGTCTCGGACGGACGCGGCTCCGTGTGGTGGAAGGCCGCGGGATCGATCGACCAGTGGGCCTTCGATCCCGGCACCGGGCCGCAGCATTCCTGGCGGTCGTCGAGCCTGTGCTACGACGGCTCCCTGACCTGACCCCTGACCGACCTTCCTACCGGCACGCCCGTGACCGCCGCCGCGGTTACGGGCGTGTTCGCGTTCGCGCGGGCCTTCGCTCCGATTCCAGCCGGATCCGCTCCTCGAGGTGATCCGGTACGTGCCAGCTGATGTCGGCTCTGGTAGCCGCCATCAGCTTTCTGCATACGGTCGCCACCTGTGCATCGACCGTCCGGATCGAGCTGCCCCTGCGCGCGGCGATGGCGCTGTTGGCCCAGCCCGCGGCGGCCAGCACGGCGACCTCGCGTTCCGCGGGCGTCAACTCGTCCCAGCGCGAGGCCGTCGACCTGGTCTGCGACCGCCGCGCAGGCAGCAGCCGATCGGCGGGCAACCTGCCCAGCAGCAGTAATTGCAGTTCGTCGCGTTCGGGACGCAGGCGGGCGCCGCGCTGGACCGCCGCCTCGTGCGCCTCGGCGCCGAGGACCGCGGTGACCGCCGCGACCGCCTGAGCGGTGCCCCTGGCCACCAGGGTCACCCGGTCGGCGACGATGCCCATGGAGCGGTGCAGCGTGGCGATCCCACCTTGCAGATGGGCGATCTCGGTGGCGGCGGCGATCGCTTCGGCGCTGTCGGTGTCCCCCGCCTCGATCCGGGCGGACAGCAGGTAGGTCAGCGCCATCATCATGAAATGCGCGACCCAACCCGCCGTCCAGGTGTCCCCCGTGATCAGCAGGCGTTCCAGGGTGGACCGCCCGAGCGTGACAGCCTCTCGCGGATCGCCGTGCCGGGACACCGCGATCATCCAGGCCAGCTCCGCCCATGAGGTCGCCCAGCCCGCGTCGGAAGCGACGGCCCGGTCCAGATGCCTGCGCGCGGCCCCGAGCGCGACGTCCGCGTCACCGAGGTTCGCGTACGTGAGCGCCTCGAACAATTCGCTGCGCTGCTCTCCGGCCCGGTCGCCCAAGGTGGCGAATTTCCTGCGCGCCCTGGCCAGCACGTCCACCGCCCGGATGTCGAGATGGATCAGCAGCAGTTCGAGTCCCCAGGTGAACTCCACCGCGGCGGGCAGGCCGACATCGGTCGCCGTCGTCTCCCGCCAGCCGCGCCGCAGTTCCGCGTCGGACAGGCACTCCGCGGCGCATTCGTCCAACAACTGCGCGGTATAGGCGTGTCTGCCCTGCCAGATGGCGATCCAGCCCACCAGCGCGGTCGCGTTGATCCGCAGCCGGGTCGGCGGCGGCTCCACCTGCGCGGTGACTTCCAGCGCCTGTTCGGTCAGGCTGGTGATGGCGCGGTTGGACCCGGTGATGAACGGCACCCGCAACGCCATCAGCGTCGCGGCGGTCTCCAGCCCGACCACGGCCTCCTCCGGATCGGCGAGACTGGTCTCGACGGCGATGAGGATGTTGTCCCAGGCCGCCCGGGCCCAGGCGATCCACTCCTGCTCCCGCGGGCCGTACCAGGTGGCCGGGCCCGCGGCCACGCGGTCGCGATAGTGCCGCCGATGCCGGGCGAACAGCCGCGCCTCGTCCAGGTGATCGCCGCGGGCCGACAGCCGGTCGCGCACGAACACCCGAACGCTTTCCAACAGGTAGTAGCGCACCGTCGAGGTGGTGATACGGGCCGACAGCAGCGAGCGTTCCACCAGGCGCTCGAGCAGCCCCTCGATTCGCTCCGCGGGCAACGTCGCGTCCGCGCACACCGCGACGATCGCGTCCACGTCGGCCCCGCCGCAAGGCGTCTCGTCGTCCTCGGCGTCGCAACCGGTGGCGAACACGGACAAGCGGTCCAGCAGCAACTGCTCGGACGCGGTACACAGGCCGTAGGACCAGGCGATCACGTCACGCACGCTGCGGTGCCGTTCGCCGATGCCGCCCCTGGCCCCGTGCGTCCACTGCAGGCGGCGATCGTCGGTGTCGCCGGACAACTCGCGCAACAGGATCGCCGGTGGCCGGTGCAGCAGCCGCGCCGCGGCCAGGCGGATGAACAGCGGGTTGTTGTCGACGTGCCCGCAGATGCGGGTGGCGATGGCGAGCTGGCCCGGATCCTCGGAGATCGGCCGCCCGGTGCGCTCGGCTCGCCGCCGGAACAGTTCGAGGGCGTGCACGCTGGACAGCGGGGGCACGGCCACCAGCTGCTCGTCGATCCAGCCGATCGGCTCCCGGCTGGTCGCGACGATGGTCAAGCCGGGGGCCGCTTGGAGCAGACCGATGATCAGCGGGCCGACTCCGGCCAGCACGTGTTCGCAGTTGTCCAGCACCAGGATGGTCCGGTGCGTCTCGCCATCGGCGAGACCGTCGGCGAAGATCTCCACCAAACCGTCCCAGGCGGAGCGGCCCGCGATGCCGTTCTTCGCGACGGACAGCAGCACCTCCTCGGCGACCGCCCCGGTCTCCGCGCCGGGCACCAGCCGGGCCAGGCGCGTCCAATACACCGGGTGCCGCGCCGCGCCGCGATAGCGCCGTACGGCTTCCACCGCCAACGTCGTCTTGCCGATGCCGCCGGGCCCGACCAGGGTGATCAACCGGGCGCTGGACGAGCTCAGCAGGGCTTCTATCCGCCGCAGTTCGGCATGCCTGCCCACGAACTCGACGGGCGCGGCGGGACCGTTGTCACCACCGCTGTTCACCTCCGACATGCCGACGCACCTACCGATCCAGACAATCACCGCTCGAGCAGCCTAATGGGCGCGGCCGGGGGAAGGGTTTCGCACGCCTCCGGCCCGGTCGCCGGGGAGGCAGTCGTCTATCGATCCCGGCTCCCCCCTCGACGGCGACGGCTGGGCCGCCGTTCGGATTCGTAGCGCACCCGATCGGCGAGTTCATCGGGGATGTGGGCCGCGATGTCGGCGCGCGAGGCGATCTCCAGCTTCTGCCGGATGGCGGCGACCTGCGCGTCGACCGTGCGGATGGAGCTGCGCCGCCGCCCGGCGATGGCGCTGTTGGGCCAGCCGGCCGCCGCGAAGACGGCGACATCGCGCTCGGCGTCCGACAGATCGTTCCAGCGGGAAGCGGGCCGCCGCGACACCGGCCGGGAGGCCGCCGGGCGATCCGGGCGCCGGGAGGCCGGGACCGGATCCGCGGTGGAACACCACAGTGCGTCCAGTTCGGGCCGCAGTCGCGTTCTGCGCTCGGCGGCGGCATAGGCCCGGTCGCCGAGCACCGCGCGGGCGGCCTCCGCCGCGCCGCGGAGTTCGGCGGCGATCAGCGGAACGCGTTCGACGGAGATGCCCATCGAACGCTGCCGCGTCTTGAAACTGCCGACCAGATACGCGATCTCCGTCGCGGTGTCGGTGCACGCGGCACGATCGCGGCCCTCGGCGCGCTGCGCGAGCAGGACCTGGGCCAGCGCGACGATGTGCGCGCCCACCGCCCAGCTCGCCGTCCAAGTGTCCTGTTCACCGCGGTGCCGCGTGAGCACACCATGGGTCAGCGTCAGCGCCTCGGCGGCGGACCCGTGCTTGGCCAGCGCCACCGCGCGCGCGATCTCGGCCCAGGCTCGCGACAACGTCGAGCCCGACGATGCCGACCGCGCCAGGAACCGCGCGGTGTGCTCCAGCGCCTGCGTCCGGTCGCCGACGAGAGCGGCGCAGAACACCACGAACACGTCACTGCGCTCCGCGCCGATGCGATCGCCCTGTTCGGCGAACTTGTGGCGGGCCCGGGTGAGGACGGTGATCGCGCGCCGGTCGCCGCGCACGAGCATCAGTTCGAGGCCCCACATCCACTCGACCGGCGCGGGCAGCCCGAAATCTGTGTCGGTGTATCGCGGGCCCGCATCCGACGGCAGGGCCGCGCGGTCGGCGAGCAGTTGCGGGATGTGATCGGTCCGCCCCTGCCACAGCGAGTTCCAGCCGAGCAGAGCGGTGGCCAGGTCGGCGAGCCCGGAGGTGCCGGGGCCGGAGCCGCGGGTGGCCTCCAGCGCGCGTTCGGTCAACCGGGTCAGCGCGCCGGCGCCGGACTTGACGTACGGCACCTTCATCGAGAGCAGGACGGTGGCGATCTCGAGGGCGACCACGGCTTCGGCCGGGTCCGCCAACCCGGATTCGATGCCGAGCACGATGTCGTTCCACGCCGACCGCGCCCATGCCAGCCAGGTCTGATCCTGCGGACCGAGCCAGAGGGCCTGTCCGGCGACCACCTTGTCCCGCAGATACCGGCGGTGCCGTCCGGCGAGCCGGTCGAGCTCGGCGCGGCCCCGGCGGCACAGCCGCTCCCTGGCGAACACCCGGACGCTGCCCACCAGGTACCAGCTGACCGTGGTCGCGGTGAGGTGCGCGGACAACAGCGACTGTTCGGTGAGCCGCTCCAGCAGATGTTCGATCTCACCGGCGGGCAGGTCGTCATCGGCGCATACCGCGATCGCGGCGTCGAGGTCGATGCCCCCGCGCAGCGACTCGTCGTCGGTCTCGTACCCGGCGGCGAAGACCGACAGCCGCTCGAGCAGCAACTGCTCGGAGGGCCCGCACAGCGCGAACGACCACGCGATCACGTCGTAGACGCCGCGGTGGCGCCGCTCGGCGCCCGCACGCGCTCCGTGGGTCCAGTGCAACCGCTTGTCATCCGCGTCGCCGGTGAGTTCGTGCAGCACCATGATCGGCGGTTGATGCCGCAGGCGCGCCGCGGCAAGTCGGATGAACAGCGGGTTGTGGTCGACCCGGCGGCAGATCCGCGCGGCAACGGCCGTCGCCTCGCGCTCGTCCGGGATCGCGCGTCCGATGAGTTCGGCCCGCTGCCGGAACAATTCGAGCGACTGCCGCGGCGACAGCGGCGGTACGGGCAGGATGTACTCGTCGGCCCAGCCGATCGGTTCGCGGCTGGTGGCCAGGATGGTCAGTCCCGGTGTGCCTTCCAGCAATTCGGCGATCATCGCCGCCACCGCGCCGAGCAGGTGTTCGCAGTTGTCCAGGACGAGCACGGCGCGCTCGGTGCGACGGTCTCCGCTGGTGAAGGTGCGCACCAGCGCGTCGCGGGCCGGTGGCGAACCGGCATCGGCGCACACGGCCGACTGCATCACGTCCTGCGCGGTGGCGGTGCTGTCGGCCTCCAGCCCCGCCAGTCGCGCCCAGTACACCGGCCTGCCCCGCACGCGGACGCCACGGCGTAGCGCCTCCGCGGCTAATCGGGTTTTGCCGATTCCGCCCGGGCCGACCAGGGTGATCAGGCGGGCGCCGCCGTCCAGCAGCGTGCCCAGCCGGTCCAATTCCGTTTCCCGGCCGACGAATTCACTGGTGGATGCAGGCAGCACGTCGCCACGTGCCTGAACCAGGGACATAAAACGAAAGTTAGCCGACGACGCGGCAAAGCGCTCGACAATCAGAGGTTACGTCGACGGTGAAGCCGTCCGCTCGCGCGGTCGCCGGTCCGGTACGCGCTTCCCGCGCCGGTTCCTACCTGGCGGAGGCCATCTGCTGGTAGTGCATCTGGACCACCGCGCTGTCGAAGGTCATCACGTCCACCAGTTGCAAGCCCGACACCACCGCGGGCGTCGGGAACAGCGGAATCCCGCCACCGAGCAGGATGGGATGCACGAACAACCGGTACTCGTCGATCAGGTCGTGCTTCATGAACGCCGACGCCGTCTCCGCGCCGCCGAACAGGACCATGTCGCATCCCGGCTGCGCGCGCAACGCCGTGACCTCCTCGACGAGGTCCTCCCTGACCACGCGGGTGTTCCACCCCGCGCAGGCCATGGTGCGCGAGAAGACCAGTTTCGGCGTCTCTTTCCAGCACCGCGCGAAGTCCACGTAGAACTCCGAGATCGCCGGATCCACGTCGGCGGTCGGCCAGAACGACGCCATGATCTCGTAGGTCTTGCGGCCGTAGAGGAACAAGTCGGCCGAGCGCAATTCGTCCAGGAACGACTCGCACAGTTCCTCGTCCACCACCGGCCAGTGGACCTCCTGATCCGGCCCTTCCGCGAAGCCGTCGAGCGACATCTGCATCCACAGTGTCACGCTTCCCATGTGCCCACACCCATCTGCTGCCCTTGTGCGACATTCAGATTGTCGGGGGGAGCGACACTTCGGCGCATCGGTAGGTTGCCCGCAGACATACCTAAGTAGGGGATGTCAGGCGACTGGGCGCCGCGATCGCGCGCCGGATGGTGCCAATATACCGTTGATCAACGGCACGTTACCGCCACGTATCGCCAATGATGGGAATCTGAAACAGAAATTCTTCGGTCGGCGACGCCAGGCAGTCGGATCAGGCTTCCGGCAGCGCCTCGGCCAGCTCGGCGTCCTGGTCGAGATACCTTGCGACGAGCCGGTTCACGAGTTCGGCGGTGGTCTCCGCCGGGACCGGCCTGGTCGCCGCCAGGCGCTGGGCGAGCTCGGCGACCTGCGCCGGACCGCGTTCGGAGTCCTGGAACGACGCCCACGCCGTGCGCCGGAACAGGTCCACGTAGCGGCGGGCGATTCGCTCCGCATCGGCGCGCAGCTTCTCCAACTCGCCGAGGACCTCGTCGGCCGGGATGCCCGCGGCCGCCATCTGGTCGAGGCTCTGGGTCAGACGGCGGTCCGCGATCCGGTAGGTCGCGGCGTCGACGGGCTCGTACAGACCCGCGGCGACGACCCGGGCCAGACCGTTGGGCACGTCGCGATAGCGCTCCGCCAGTTCGGTCGCCGCGATCGTTTCCCCGGCGTCCACGACGAGCGGCTCGGTCGCGCCGGGCTCGCCGACACCGAGAATGTCCCCCAGGTCGTCGCCACGGTCCCAGGCGTTGAGCAATTCCTTGATGCCGTTGAGCTTGATCCCACGATCGAGCAACCTGCTGATGGTGCGCACCCGATTGAGGTGGTCGGCACCGTAGAACCCGGTACGCCCCTTGACCTGCGGGGGCGGCAGCACACCGCGTTCGTGGTAAACGCGCAGGCTGCGCACGGTCGTACCGGCCTCCCGCGCCAGCTCGTCGATCGTGTATTCCACACCCGCAGTCATACCTCAAGGAAACCACATCGCAACACGTGACGACCGCCGGTGCGCGGCCATTGCCGGGACGACCGACCGGTCTCTAGCGACATTTCAGCAAACATCACTGGAGTGCGGCGACGCGGCCTCCCGAGGGCGCGCCCACCAGCCGTCCTTCCCGCCTCTGGAAATCCATCCGACGCCCGGTTCCGCCGCCGCGCCTATCCTTCCGGCATGGGTGAATCCGCGGGTCCTCCGGCCAGTCTCGCCGACCGCGAGCGCGCGATGCGCGAGCTGACCCACCACCTGGGCACCGGACGGTTGAGCCTGGCCGAGTTCGACGAACTCAGCGCGGCCGTCGCGGCCGCGACCAGCAAGAGTCAACTGGCCGAACTGTTCGCCGACCTGCCGGGCAGCACACCGCCCCCGGCCGAGGTCACCCCGGTCAACCCGCTGCCGCGCCTGGTGGTGCTGGCCGGCGCGGCCGTGGTCTTCTCGGTGGTGCTCGCGGTGACCACGGGCAACTGGCTGTGGCTGCTGATGATATTGGCCGCGCCAGCGCTTTTCATGCTCACCGCGCGCACTACCTGAGACCGCTCACCACCTCGACTTCGGCCGCACGTAGTTGGCCAGGTCGACCAGGCGGTAACGGTGCAGCCGGTGCGGGGCGATCCGGGCCAGCGCCCGGAGGCTCGACTCGAGCCCGCGTTGCAGACCCAGCGGGGTGAACGGGAAACCGAGCAGGGTGGCCTCCGCAGTGGCGGCCTGACCGCCCGCGCGCACCCACTCCAGCGCCGCGCCCACCACGATCACCTGCAGTTGCAGCGCCCGCGGTTCGTCCGGCGCGGCGTCCAGCCGCGCGGCCGCCTCCAGCAGGTCGGCCTCGGTGGTCTCCGGGATCGGTTGCGAGACCAGCAGCAGACACCCGGTCATGCGCGCCACGTTCTGATACCGCGACGCCTCCGGCACCTGATCGAGCACCTCGACGGCTTCCAGCAGGCCGCCGTCGGCGGCGAGCCTGCGGGCCAGGCCGAACGCCGCGCTCACCACGCCGTGATTGGTCCGCCAGACCGTGCGGTAGTACTCCTCGGCGAGCCGATGCCAGTGGTCGCCCGCGGCATCCCCGAGATGCTGGAGGGTGAGCTCGGCGGTGGCCGCCAGCGCCAGCGCGGGGGCGATCTCACCGGGCAGCATGCCGTGCACCAGGTCGAAGTACTCGTAGGCGCGCTCGTACTGCCCGTCCAGCAGGGCGGCGACGGCCGAGTACCACTCGATGCGCCAGTCGGTGCCGTAGTCGGGCCGCAGATCGGCGAGCCGGTCGCAGGCGGGCACCACCTCGCCCAGGTCGAGGTGCGCGCGCACCGCGGTGAGCGTGCCCTCCAGTTCGAACGTCTCCGGCTCCGGGATGGTCCCGGAGACGATCCGGTCGGCGGTGCGGCGCAACGCGTCCAGGGCGTGCCTCGGATCGCCGTGCAGCAGCGTGGACAGCAGATCGGCGCTGGGATCCTCGCTGTCGATCAGCGGCACCGGCAGGGCGGCGACGACGCTCGGCGCGTCCAGCGCGGGCAGGCGATGCCGCCCGTCGGTCATGCCGTCGGTCTGGCCGATCAACGTCTCGATCCCGAAATCGCCCCGCATCGCGCCGAATTCCAGCGACGCCTGCGGATGTTCCTTGCCGGTGTCGTAGGCCAGCACCATCCGCAGCACGCCGGCGAGCTGGCCGTACATCGCGTAGGCGGTCGGGAAGCGGCGCCGCGGATCCGGATCGGTCGCCCGGCACAGCAGCCTGCGCAACGCCGGATATTCCCGCAGCAGTGGCTGATCGTCCGGCGAAGGGACGCCGGGCAGTTGGTGTCCGTCGGCGTTCTTGGGCATGTCCAGCACCAGCGCGGCCAGCGTCCGCCCCACGGTGTAGATGTCCGAGGCGACCGTCGGGCCGGTCTCGGTGATCTCGGGCGCCTGATAGCCCGGGGTGCCGTAGATGCTGCCGTAGGACTCCATCGCGGCCACCGCGCCGAGGTCGATCAGCTTGACCTCGTCCTCGCTGACCATGATGTTGTCGGGCTTGAGATCGTTGTAGGCCAGGCCGAACGAGTGCAGATAGTCCAGCGCGGGCAGGATCTCCATCATGAAGGCGATCGCCTCGGACGCCGGAATACGTTCCGGCGCACGCAGATCCAGCATCTTCTTCAGCGAGCGTCCGCCGACGTACTCCATGACGATGTAGCCGTCGGCCACGTCGCGCCCGGAACGATGCTTGACGAAGTTGTGGATCTTGACGATGCCGGGATAGGCCACCTCGGAAAGGAATTGGCGTTCGGCGAGGGCCACCACGTGCGCCTCGAAGTCGAGCGGGTTCTGCAACCCTTTCAACACCACCCAGCGGTCGCTCACATTGCGATCGATCGCCAGATAGATCCATCCGAGCCCGCCGTGGGCCAGGCAGCCCTGCACCTCGTACTGGTCGGCGACCATCTCCCCCGGCTGGAGCAGGGGCCGGAAGTTGAACGGCGAAGCGCATCTTCCGCATTCGCCCTCGACGGCGCCGGGCCGCGCTTCGGTGGTACGGCCGACCGGCTGCTGACATTTCCAGCAAAACCGTTTGTGCTCGGGTACTTCCGGGTTCTGCATCACCGCGGTGCGCGGGTCGAGCGGGCTCACCTTGGGCATGGACACCAGGCCGCCGCCCAGTCTGCGCCCGCTCGGCCGCGAGCGCGCGCTGCGCCCGGAACCGGGGTCGGACTCGAGTGCGCCGAGCAACAACTCGGCGGTCCCGATGGTGTGCTCGTCGCCGTCCCGGTCGGCCGGTTCGACGGCGCTCGGAACCGAGTCGACTGCCACGGCACGTGGTTTCTCGACATACCGTGGAGTCGACCACGGATTGGGTGGTAGAGGAGGCACTTCGGTCTTGAGCAGGTGCCGAGTTGCCCAGGGGTGAGCAGTTCGCCGGGGCACGTCGGTACCGCGCATGCGCCGATTCGCCCAAGGGTGCGCAAGTGGACGGTCGGATGCGCTGGGGTGCTCCGGCATACGAACCTCTCAGACCCGCCGTGTGATCGCGGTTTCATTCTGGTCCGTCGCCTGTCGATGCGCGCTGGTTTTGTTCCCGACATTGGGAATAGATCCGCCCCGGACGAACGGCCCGGGGCGGATACTGCCTTACTCTTCGTCGGGCTTGTCGAGGATCACCACCGGATCGCCCGATTCGCGGCGCGGGCGCTCGGCCAGGACCGGGAACTGACCGGTGATGCCCTGGCGGATCTCCGCGATCTGCAGCACCCGCTTTCGGGCGAGGAACCAGCCGCCCACCAGCGCGGGGGCCATGATGACGACCATCGCGATCACCGCACCGCGCTGCACGTGGTCGTCGCTGAAGGCCATCAGCCCGACCACGACGGCGAGGAACACCAGCGTCGCGAAGCTCGTGTACGGCGCGCCGATCAGCCGGAACGACGGACGCTGCGCGCGGCCGGTGCGCGACCAGCGCCACAGCTGCAGCTGGCAGACCACGATGGCGGTCCACGCGAAGATGGTGCCCAGCGCCGACATGTTCAGCACGATCTCGAAGGCCTGATCCGGCACCACCGCGTTCAGGCCGACGCCGATGAGCGCGACCGCGCCGGTGGCGAGGATGCCGACGTAGGGCACGCCGCCGCTGGACATCCGCGCCGCGATGGTGGGCGCGCTGCCGTTCATCGACATCGAGCGCAGGATGCGGCCGGTCGAGTAGAGACCGGCGTTCAGGCTGGAGAACGCCGCGGTCAGCACGACCAGGTTCATCACGGAGCCCGCGCCCTCCACGCCGAGCCGCGAGAAGAAGGTGACGAAGGGGCTCTCGCCGTTCTTGAACGCGGTGTAGGGCAGCAGCAGCGCGAGCAGGACCAGCGAACCCACGTAGAACAGCGCGATCCGGGCGATCACCGAGTTGATCGCGCGCGGCATGATCTTCTCCGGGTTCTCCGCCTCACCGGCCGCGGTGCCGACCAGTTCCACTGCGGCGTAGGCGAATACGACACCGGTGGTGACCAGGACCAGCGGGAGGAGCCCGGTCGGGAACAGCCCGCCGTGGTCGGCGATCACGCTCGGACCGGTGGTCTGGCCGTCGATCTTGAAGCGACCCGCGAGGAACACCGTGCCGACGATCAGGAAGGTCACCAGCGCGACCACCTTGATCAGCGCGGCCCAGAACTCGAGCTCGCCGAACCACTTCACCGAGACGAGATTGATGCTGACCACGATCGCGAGCGAGACCAGGGCGATCGTCCACTGCGGTATCGCCTCGAACGCTCCCCAGTAATGGACATACGTCGCGATCGCGGTGATGTCTACGATCCCGGTCATGCACCAGTGGAAGAAGTACATCCACCCGACCGCGAACGCCAGTTTCTCGCCGTAGAACTCGCGGGCGTAGGAGACGAACGATCCCGAGGAGGGGCGATGCAGCACCAGCTCACCGAGCGCCCGCAGGATGAAGAACACGAACACGCCACAGATGGCGTACACCAGGAACAGGCCGGGGCCCGCGCTGGCCAGCCGGCCACCCGCGCCGAGGAACAGGCCGGTGCCGATCGCCCCACCGATCGCGATCATCTGCAGCTGACGCGGGCGCAGCGACTTGTGATAGCCCGAGTCCTCGTCTTCGAGCGCGGCAGCCTGCGCGGGCGCATCCGCGGGTGGTCGAACTGTGGTCATGGCGGTGGCCTTTCACGTGACGGCGATCATAACTTTGCTCAATGTACCGTTATGTAGCGGCACGTTCAATAGCGAGTCGCGACTTGTAACACGCTGGACATCAAAGACTTTGAAAAAAGGGCGTCCGAGCAGCGACGATCGCCGTGACATTCGTTGATCGTGCCACCGCGTATCGGTACGCTAGATGAGACAAATCGGATGAGGGAGCGCAGATGGCCTGGTTCGAGCGGGAATTCATCGCGGTCCCCGAGGACCGCAAGAACCAACTGGTCTACAAGTGGCCGGACGTCAACATCCGCCGGTACAGCCGCGCGATGGTCAACGCCGACCAGATCGCCCTCTTCCTGAAGTCCGGGCGCGTGGTCGGCGCGATGGGCCCGGGACGCCACCGCATCGACGCCGACGAGCTACCGGTGCTCGGCGCGCTCGTCGACACCCTCACCGGCGGCAATTACTATCGCGCCGAACTGTATTTCGTCTCCACGCGCGAGTTTCCGGGGATTCGCTTCGGCGGCCGACTGGACGACATCCTCGACCCGGTCAGCGAGCAGGTGGTGACGCTGCGCGTCTTCGGCGAATTCGCACTGAGCGTCCGCGATCCGGCCGAACTGCTCACCGCGCTCGCGGGCACGGCCGATCTCACCGACCAGGAACGAGTGCAGAACTGGTGCGCCGACCTGCTGCTCAAATCCATGAAGATGGCGGTGACCAGAGGGGTCGCAGGCGGCGACTGGCCGGTGCTGGGCCTCTCGGCACAGCTGCAACCCATCGAGCAGGCCGTGTTGCGCCAGACCAACACCGCGCTCTACGAATACGGGCTGCGCATCCCGCGGATGGGTAACTTCGACATCAGCCTCGCGCCGGAGGACGCCGACCGGCTGAAGCGGCTGGCCAAAGACGTCAAGTACATCAACCTCACCGGCGATTTCCAGCGCTATGCCGCGGGCGAGCTCGCACTCGGCGCGAGCCAAGGCTTCGCGCGCGGGCACCACCACGGCGTCGAAGGCGGATTCCTCGGCGCGGCGCTGAGTTTGAACGCGATCGGCCATCACGTCGGCAACCCCTCCCCCGCGCCGCAATTGCCCGCCGCCGCGCCCGAGACGGTCCAGACGTCGTGCGCCGCTTGCCAGTCCGCGAATCCCCCGGGCGCGAAGTTCTGCATGAACTGCGGGGCGCGTCTCGCCCCGCAACCGCGGCACTGCCCGAACTGCGGTTCGGAAGCGACGCCCGGCGCCAAGTTCTGCGGCAACTGCGGAACGCCGATGCCCGGAGGCTGACGCCGAGCGCCTGCCTCCGGGCATCGGGTGGAAGATCAGCCCGCGACCGTCGGCGCGACGGTCGACTCACCGCCGCTGACCATGCCGCGCACCTGCCGCGCCGCCACCGAGAGCGCCGCGAGATCGTGCGTCTCGGACGCGAAGATCTGCGCCAGCGCCGCGCCGGCACGGGACAGCCGAGACCGGTTGGTCGATTCCCAGTACGCGATCTTCTCCGCGGTGCTGTCCTGCGGTTCGGTCGCGGTCAGTACGTCCCGGGTCAGCGACCGCAGCGAATCGTAGAGATCCTCGCGGACCGCCAGCCGGGCCAGCGCCCGCCAGCGCCCGCCGCGCTCCAGCTCGCCCACCGCGGTCACCAGCCGTTCGATCTGGAAGTGCTCGTTGAGCGCGTAGTACAGCACCGCGACCTCGGCGGGATCGCGATCGGTGATGTCGGCCAGGTCGATCACGTCCAGCAGCGGGAAGCGGTGGATCAAGCCGAACGCTTCCTCGGCCAGTTCCCGCGGCGCGCCGCGGGTGATCGACCGCCGCGAACGCTCGGCGAGGTCATCGCTGAGGTAGCCGGTCAGCCACCCGGGCACCTGGCCGGAGAGGGCGCGCACGCCGTCGCGGTACCTGGCGATGTCCGCGCCGATCGCGATCGGTTGCGGCCGGTTGGACAGCAACCAGCGCGCGGCCCGATCCAGCGTGCGCTTGGTCTCCACCTCCAGCTCGTTGCGCGCCGCCGTGGACATCGGCGTCTGCCTGATCCGCTCCCACAGCGCGTGCAGATCGAAGATCTCCACCGCCGCCTTGTACGCGCGCACCGCGTCGTCGGTGGTCGCCCCGGCCTCTTCCGCGAGCCGGAAGGCGTAGGTGATGCCGCCGTAATCCACCATCTCGTTGATCACGACGGTGGCCACGATCTCGCGCCGCAGCGGGTGCCTGCCGATCGCCGTGGCGAACCGCTCCCGCAGCGGCGCGGGGAAGTAGGCGGGCAGCACCGACGCGAACGCCGCGCTGTCGAGCAGATCGCCGGCCAGCAGGTCGGCCTTGAGCGAGAGTTTGACGTGCGCCATCAGATTCGCCAGCTCGGGCGAGCTGAGCCCGATCCCGTCGGCGGCGCGGCGGGCCAGTTCCGCCTCGGTCGGCAGCGCCTCGAGTTCGCGGTCCAGACCGCGGCGCTGCTCCAGGTCGTTGATCAGCCTGCCGTGTACC
Source organism: Nocardia sp. NPDC051900 (assembly GCF_044452545.1). Classification (NCBI taxonomy): domain Bacteria; kingdom Bacillati; phylum Actinomycetota; class Actinomycetes; order Mycobacteriales; family Nocardiaceae; genus Nocardia; species Nocardia sp. NPDC051900. The sequence continues at coordinate 542,399 of NZ_JBITBU010000001.1, forward strand.
CCGGACATGCCCGCCGCGTCGGCCCGCGACATCCCGAGCCGGAAGTTCTGCGAGATGTTGTCGCGCAGCACGAGCTCGGAGACCTCGTCGGTCATGGAGGCCAGCAGCGGGTTGCGCTCGTCGACGGCGAGTTCACCGCTGGAGACCACGGCGTCGAGCAGGATCTTGATGTTGACCTCGTGGTCGGAGCAGTCCACGCCCGCCGAGTTGTCCAGCGCGTCGGTGTTCATCCGTCCGCCGTTGCGCGAGAACTCGATCCGGCCCAGCGCCGTCGCGCCCAGGTTGCCGCCCTCGCCGATCACTTTGACCCGGAGCTGGTCGGCATTCACCCGGACCGCGTCGTTGGACTTGTCGCCCACCTCGGCGTTGGTCTCGGTGCTCGCCTTGACGTAGGTGCCGATACCGCCGTTCCAGAGCAGGTCGACCGGAGCCAGGAGAATGGCCTTGATCATCTCCGGCGGCGACAGGGTGGTCACGCTCGCGGGCAGGTCGAGTGCCGCGCGCACCTCGGGCGTGACCGGGATCGCCTTGGCGGAGCGGTCGTAGACGCCGCCACCGGGGCTGATCAGTGACGTGTCGTAATCCGCCCACGACGACCTCGGCAGTGCGAACATCCGCTGCCGCTCCCGGTACGACCGCGCCGCGTCGGGAATCGGGTCGAGGAAGATGTGGCGGTGGTCGAACGCGGCCACCAGACGAATGTGCTCGGACAACAACATGCCGTTGCCGAACACGTCGCCACTCATGTCACCGACACCGACCACCGTGAAGTCCTGGGTCTGGGTATCGATCTCCATCTCACGGAAATGCCGCTTGACGCTTTCCCACGCACCCTTGGCGGTGATGCCCATCGCCTTGTGGTCATAACCCGCCGAACCACCGGAAGCGAACGCGTCACCGAGCCAGAAACCGTAGCTCTGGGCCACGTCGTTGGCGATATCGGAGAACGTCGCGGTGCCCTTGTCGGCCGCCACGACCAGGTAGGTATCGTCACCGTCACGCCGTACCACTTGTGCAGGCGGAAGGACTTCGCCCGTCGCGCGGTCCACGTTGTCGGTGATGTCCAGCAGGCCCGAGATGAACGTGCGATAGCAGGCGACACCCTCCGCTCCGAACGCCTGCCGGTCGGCAGCGGGATCGCCGGTGGCCGCGGGTGGTTGCTTGACCACGAAGCCACCCTTCGCGCCGACGGGCACGATGACCGCGTTCTTCACCGCCTGGGCCTTGACCAGGCCCAAGATTTCGGTGCGGAAGTCCTCCAAACGATCCGACCACCGCAAACCGCCACGCGCGACCGAGCCGAAGCGCAGGTGCACGCCTTCCACCCGCGGCGAGTACACGAAGATCTCGAACTGCGGCTTCGGCTTGGGCAATTCGGCGATCGCGTGCGGATTCAGCTTGACCGACAGGTAGTCCAGCGCGGCTCCGGCCTCGTCACGCCGGTAGTAGTTGGTGCGCAGGGTCGCCTCGATCAGGCCGAAGAGGGCGCGCAGGATGCGGTCGGTGTCCAGACTGACCACCGCGTCGATCTCGGCCTGCACCCGCGCGGCGATCTCCGCCGCGCGGTCGTCCGCCTCCGTCCCGACGCCGTCCGGGTCGAAGTACGCGGCGAACAGGTCGATGCACGACCGCGCCGTCGCCGGATGGGTCAGCAGCACGCGGGTGATGTTGCCGAAGGTGTAGGCGAATCCGGCCTGCTGCAGGTACTTCGCGTAGGCCCGCAGCAAGGCCACCTCACGCCAGTGCAAGCCGGCGCGCAGGACCAGTTCGTTGAGGCCGTCGACTTCGGCGCGACCGAACCACATCGCGGTCACGGCGTCCGGAAAACGCCGCCGCGCACTGGTTTCCGGCAGCGAGGCGGCATCGACGGAATGCGCCAGCTGCGCGGGCGGCTCGGCGGCGAGCGCTTCCCGCAGCGGCGCCGCGCTCACCCGCAGCCCGAAGTCGTAGATCCAGCGGTCCGGCCGGTCCGACAGCACGACGCGGTAGGGCCGCTCGTCGACCACCTCCACGCCGAGGCTGTGCAGCACCGGCAGCACCCGGCTCAACGAGACGCCTTCGCCAGCGACGTAGAGCGTGAAACGCCATTCCGGCGCGGCGGAGTCGCCTTGGCGGTAGAGGTCGGTATCGATCTCCCCGTCGGACAGCCGCTCGAGGCGGCGCAGATCGGTGAGCGCGTGCGCGGGCTCGTGCTCCTGCTGGTAGCCGGTAGGGAAGGCCGCCGCGTAGTCGGTGGCCAGCGCCTGCGACACGTCGGACGCGCCCGCGGCCTCGGCGACCAGCCGGTCACCCCAGGTCCACGTCGTCGCCAGCAGCAGCTCCTGGATCCGCTCGCGATTCTCCTCGGAGATGTCGGCGGCGTCGGCGCCCGGCTTGCGGTGCACCGTGAAGTAGACGACGGCCAGCTCCGATTCGGTGGCCCGCGCCGAGTACGCGATCTGTTCGGCGTCGAACTGCTCGCGCAGGATCTCGCCCATGCGCACGCGAACCTCGGTGGAGTAGCGGTCGCGCGGCATGTAGACCAGGCAGTAGATGGTGTCGCTGCGCGAATCGCGCCGGATGAACAACCGTACCTGCCGCCGCAGACCGAGATTCATGACCGCGGAGACGGTTTCGAACAGCCTGCGCGCGTCGGTGGAGAACAGCTCCACCCGCGGGAACGACTGCATCATCTCGAGCATGGCCTGCCCGGAGAACGAGTCGAGACCGAAGCCCGCCCATTCGATGACCTGCAGCACGCGCCGGGAGATGACGGGGATGTCGAGGATGTTCTCGTGCAGACCCGCGACGGTGAAGGTGCCGACGAAGACATGTTCGCCCTTGACCATCTTGACGGTGTCGCCCCAAGCCGCGCGGCCGCTCGGGTCGCTGGAGCCGTAGTCGGCCACGCTGATGAAGTACAGGTCCCTGGAACCGGGCAGCAGCGAGTCCACCGAGCCGTTGGCCATCCGCAGGACCGTGCGCTTCGCGCCGACGACGGGCACGCTGATGTCCGCGGTGGCGCCGTTGCCGAGGATGCCGAGCCCGGTGCCGGGCAGCTGCCACGGTTCGAAGTCGGCGTTCGCGCTCGGCGCGGAGCGGCGGAAGTGGTAGTAGCCGTAGCCGAGCGGGGTGAAGTGGCCATCCGAGAGCCAGCGCAACAGGCCTGCGGTCTGCGGGATCTCCGCGTCGCCCGCCCACTGCGCCGCCTGATCGAGCTGGTCGGCAACGGTATTGAGCACCTCGACCATGGTCGGCGTGTCGTCGGCAACGCGGCGCAGGTCGGCCAGCAGTGGCGGCAGGGCTTGCTCGATCCGGTCCACCAGTTCGTCGGAAAGGCCCGCGCCCAGCTGCACGTGGATCCACGACTCGCGCAGCGTCCGCCCGTCGGCCTCGCCCGCCGGTTCGGCCACGCCGTCGCGGGGCGCGATGGACAGCACCCGGCCGTCGGCGTCGCGCGACACGTCGAATACCGGATGCACGACCTCGGTGACCGTGGCGCCCAGGCGGCGCAGCGCGGCGGTCACCGAGTCGACCAGCAGCGGCATGTCGTCGTTGACGATCTGGATCGCGGCGCCGACCCCGGCGCTGTCGTCCGGCCGGTAGACGTGGGTGGTCGCCGAACCGGGCGCGCGCGTGGCCGCCAGTTCCAGATGCTGACGGAAGATCCGCTCGGCCCGATCCGTGATCGCCGAGGTCGAGGACCCCGGCTGGATCCACCGGAAGTACGCCGCTTCCAGGTCGGTCGGATCATCGCGGAACCGCTTCGGTGAAATCGTCTGCTGGGTGGTTGCCACCATCGATCCGTTGCCTTCCCGAGAACTGCGCTCGTACGTGTTTCGTACTTCACATAACGTACCGCTGGATAACGGCACAATCAACAGTGTAACAATAATTTTCTCTCGCCGACATGGGTTGCGGCGTCCGGGATCAGGTACTTTCCGTGCCCGGCGTAGGCGTGCGCTGCTACCTCAGCGGAGCAGTCCCGCACGCGACAGGAAGGTCTGCGCGCCCGTTCGACCGGCGAAGTTGCCCGTCTCCAACCGAAGACCGGTCCGGGTATCCGCGTACCAGACGGTTGCCGAGGGGCCGATCGCCGCGTAGACAGGACCGTCCACGAGGGCCGTACCGCCCGCGCCGCGCCATCGAGAGATGCTGTCCGCCAAACGATCCTGCGGTAGCAGTTCGGCGTAGAAGGTCAGATCCCGGCCGCCCGCGATATTGCCGAACAGCATCGGGTCGGTGGCGGCGACGACACACTTCTCCCGCTGCCCACCGGAATCCAGCGGTTGACAGCTCGCGGCCGTGCGGAGCAGATCCGGGATGGCCCGGACCGGCGCGCTCCCCTGCGCGCTCCCCTGCGCGATCGACGGCAGGGACGGCGAACAGGACCATAGACCCCAGACGACGGCCACGACCATCAGCAGCGCGAGCACCCCCACCGCTTGCCACTGCCAGCGCGGATATGCCTTGTCCACAAACCTTTTCGCTTCACCGCCGACCTTCTCGGCGACTTCGGCGACCTGACCGGGCAGGTGCTCCGCGACGGACTTCACCGTGTCCACGGCCGAGCGCAGCGGCGCTCCGCAATGGGTGCAGCGGGCATCGGCACCGGTGTTGCGGTGGCCGCAGTACTGGCAGACGAGTTCGGGCAGTGTGGACACCTCAGTGCCCCGTGATGACGATGGAAGAGATCGCGGTGGTGTTGATCGTCGAATCGCCCTTGGACTCGAGCACGGTCAGCACGATCTTCGAGGCGCTCACCGCGGGCGCCATCTTGGTCACCACCAGGGTCCGCTGGTCGAGCGTCGGCTGGGTGTAGACGGTCTTGGTGCCGTCGTCGAACATGTATGAAACCCGGCTGACGGTGCGGTATTTCGCCCATTGATCGGTGCCGTCCGCGCTGATGTGGTCCCAGCCGGGCACGATCCCGATCGAATCGATCTGGTAGGTCTTGCCCAGATCGATGGTGATGACCTGACCGTCGACCTTGTAGGCCCGCACGCACGACCACGCCTTGCCTGCCTGCCCACCGAACGCGTCCATGCCCGGGGTACTGCCGGGCGGGCACTTCGACTCCGCGGACTTCGGCTGAATGATCGAGCTCGACGGCGGAGCGGGCGAGGTCGAGGGCGCGGCGGAGGTCGGCGGCGGCGTGACCACCAGAACCTGGTCCTGCGCTGTGTTCTTCGCACCGCCGCCGGTGGTGATCAACAGCAGCAACAGCAGCACGGCGAGCACCGCGGCCACGATCAACGCGACTTTGGGTTTGCGCAACTGGACGAGCGCGTCCTTGGCGACCTGCTGCGCGGGGGCGAGCCGGTTGGCCGAGGCCGTGGACGGGCGTTCCGGCTCCGGCTCCGCCTCGGCCTGCGCAGTGGATCGCGCGGCGACCGAGGAGAAGTCGTTCCCGAACTCCATAGCCGGACTGGAATCCTGCGCCTGCCCGTTCAGCAGCGCGAGAATCCGCTCACTGGCCTTGGGGCCGTCACCGGTGCGGCGCCGCGGCGCGACGTCCATCGGCTGCGAGTCGAGATCGGGCAACCCGAGCGACGGGACGCTGATAGCCGCGCTGTCACCCGACTCGGCGCTACCGCCGAAATCCGCGCCGACCGTGGACGACGTCGTGGAGGGCCCGAACGAAGGATCAGCGAGCAGTGCGTCGAGGACCGCACCTCGATGACGGAGAAACACATCTCCCGGGTCCTCGGCGGGCATGTCCGGATCGTATCCGGCCCGCGACGCTCGCCGAGGCGGCCGCTATTCCCGCTGGAGAGAACAGCCGACCGGCCGGGTCAGCGCTTCTTCTCCTCGGTCACGAAGTACTCCGGCGGCACGTCGAAGACACGAGCCAGCGCGATCACCAAGTCCAGGCGCGGGATCGCGTCACCGTGGATCAGCCGGTACAGGCCGGACTGCGACACCGGCACGTCCGGGTAGGCCAGTTCCAGGTGCTGCGCCAGCGAGTAGAGCGTCAGCGACCGCGTCGATCCGTCCTCGGTCGAGACTACGGATTCCGCGATCAGCTCCGACAACCGGCTGGAGAAGATCGCCGCGGCCGCCTGTCTCGGGGTTAGCGCGTCCCCGGCGTCCTGATGAGGGAGTTCGCCGCCATCGGAATGGGTGTCCGCTACCACGGTGATAGACATTAACCGACCGCTCCCATCAGCTCACGCGACGGCCACCGGGTTGCGGAGGTGCAACCACGGGTCCGGATGCCCCCGCGGGATGCGCGGGCGGGCCGTCGACAGTATCGAAATATCGTGTTTCGCCTCTCGGCTCGATCAGGTCGACCCGCACCGTGCGCATCGGAATGCTCACGTCCACCGCGGTCGCGCTGACCTGGTTGATCGCGAGATCGACAGCGCGCCTGCGCGGACCGCCGGGCTCGCTGATGGTGACCGTCGTGTGCGCGTTGGACGCACGCGGCGGCAGATGGTCGAAGACCGCGATGGTGGCCGGAGTCTCCGCTTCCCCGTTTGCTGCGCCGTGCCCGTCGCCCGGGTCGGCCAAGCGCATCGAGCGCGGGTCGCCGACCGCGGTAACCAGTTGACGCCAGCTGTCCGGCCGCGCCGAATGGATCTCCACGTCCGCGCCGACCACCATCGCCCGCAGGATGATCTGCTGGGCGACGGGCAGCTTGGCATGGACGTCGATGGTGCGTCTGCGCGGGTTGAACCGGGCCGGGTCGAACAGCGGCAACGCCAGGGTGTGACGTGGCTGGCCGCTGATCGCACCGAGGATCTGACCGTTCGGGCCGATCGCGATGGCCAGCTCGGCGGCGAGGTCCTCCGGCGCGATGTCGGCGCCGGACTCGAAGCCGCGCAGGGCTCGGATCGAGTCGCCGGTTGGCAACGATGCCAGCAAGGCCGTGGACTGGTCGCCACCCAGTAGTCGCAGGTAGTCCGGCGGTTCGGTGGTGACAGCCGGACCGATGAACCGGACCAGCGCGCGTGGCCCCTCGGTGTCGGAGGTCAGGCTCACCACCAGCGTGGTGCGGCCGCGGTTCCAGGTCCAGCAGTCGTCCAGACCCACCCCGCCCAACCGGGACCAGTCGATCAGGAAGCTGGTCACACACCGGCCCGGCACCGACGTCTGTAGATTGCTCCAGGTTTCCTGGAGGTCGGAGAGTTCGATTCCCGCGTGCAGCAGGCGCGTCGCGTCCCGCAGGGCGGCGGCAGGCAGCGCGTGCGCTGCGATACCCCGCTCGCGCAGGCGGCCCGCGATCCGATGCGTGGCGCTGGCCAGCGCTTGCGGAGCGACCACCGCGCACGGCCCGCGCTTGCTCAGCGCCGCCAGATTGCGTTCCTGATCGAGCCGGACCACCAACCAGGTCAGCCGGTCTCCCACCACGGGGTGCGAGCCGATCAGCTGGTCGTAGAGCATGCTGTAGCTACCGCTGGAGCGGACCCGCTGACCGGTCGTGACGATGTCGATGTCGACCGCGATACCGAAGTGATCCAACATCGGAAGCAGCAGGTCGACCGGGATCGTGTCCTCGGTGTAGAGGGTTCGCTCGGCGATGACGGTGGGCAGATCCAGGTTCGGCGCGAGCTGGATCATCGCGATCAGCGTGTCACCCGCCTGGTTGACGCCGCACACACCCGCGGCGACCTGCACGTCGCGAATGCGCGCGGTCTGCGTGCGTTCGCGCGCCCGCGCGGTCCGGCCGGTGCGGTAGGCCACCCAGTCCAGCAACCAGCGCATACCGGTCCGCCCGTTCACCCGGACGGTCACCGTCACGACCAGGACGGTGACCACCACCGCGCTCACCCACCACGGCGTCTTGGCCGACAGCCCGACCAGCAGCGGGCTGCCGACGACGACGAAGGCGGCGAACGGACCCCGCTCGACGCCGGCGACCCGTACGCTCGGAAAACTCACCGGCGCCTCCGCATCGCGGAATTCAGGTGGCTGCCGGCCAGGCCGAGCAGTACGGCGGCGAGGATGACGACGGTCGCGGTGATCGCGGGACGCAGGTCCTTCGCGCGCGGCGGAGGAGGCATCGGCAGTTCCGAGGACTGGAACAGGCCCGCGGGTTGCTGCGGCGGTGTGCGGTAGCTCAGGGCGGCGAGCGGATCGACCATGCCCGCGCCCACCATGTTGTCGATTCCGCGTGCCGGGGCGTGCGCGCTGGCTTGCAGGCGGGAGGCGATCTCGCGTGGGGTCTCATTGGGGAAGCGCGAGCGCAACAGGGCGGCCACACCGCTGACGTACGCCGCGGCGAACGACGCGCCGCCGACGGGCACGAGCTTGTCCGGTTCGCCGACGCCGTTGATCAGGCCACCGCCGCCGGGGCCGAGCGATTCGATGCCGGTGCCCGGCGCGGCGACCGAAACCCACGGTCCGGTGAGCGAATCCGGCATGGGCGCGCCGGTCGCGGTGGTGAAACCGACCGTGAGCACGTCGGCGCCGAACCATCCTGGTGTGGAGATCGTCTTCACGTCGCGCCAGTTGCGCGCGTCAGCGGGGCGTGTCGGGTCGACGTCCGGGTTCTGCGTGCAACCGGCGCCGCCGCCTGCGTTGCCCGCGCCGGCCACGATGAGCGCGCCGCGCACGTGGACGGCATAGCCGATGGCCGCCGACACCATGGACTGATCCGGCTGCGCGTCCACCGGCAGGCAGATCGGCAGTGACACGGTGATCACACCGGCGCCCTGGTTGGCGGCGCGAGTGATCGCCCGCGCCAGCGTCCGGATCTCGACGGCGGTCCGCTGGCTCGGATCAGAACTCGGGTGTTCGGGACTGAACGCGCCGGAACGGGTGCGGATGGAGATGATCCGCGCGTCCGGCGCCACACCGGAGAATCCGTCCGCGGGATCGGAGGTGGCTCCGATGATTCCGGCGACCAGCGTGCCGTGTGCGTCGCAGTCGGACAGCCCGTCGCCACCCGCGGCGAGATAGTCGCCACCGCCCACCAGGTTGGGCAGGCGCGGGTGCGGCTGCACACCTGTGTCGATGACGGCGACGGTCACGCCTGCGCCCCGGCTGAGCGCCTTGGCGCGGCGCAGATCCAGCGCCAGTTCCGCCGGCGGAGTACGGCTGAGGTCGCTATCGGGCAGCGCGCCCGCGGCCAGGCAGCCCTTCTGCTGCTTCATCGGCTCTTCGGGTCCCGGCGGGTCGTCCGCGGGCGGCGCGCCGACCACGACCTGCGGCGGCTCCAGCGCGACGGCGGGGGCGGCGGTGATCGCCAGCATCACCCCGGCGAGAACCGCGACCGCGGCACTGCCGACCTTCATCAGATCCCTCGCATAGCGGTGTAGACGCCCATGATCCAGAAGGCGAGCACCGGAACCACCAGGATCAGCGCGTACTCCACCAGATCGATGACACGACGGGTGACCGGGGACAGCCGCTTGCCCGGCAGCCGGAGCGCGGCCATACACGCCGCGCACGCCGCCAACGCCACCACGAGTCCGACCACGAGACGTGCGACCGGGGTCTCGTAGGCGCCCACCTCGACGAAACCGACACCGCAGACGGTGACCACGGAGCCTGCGATCAGCGCGATCGCCTGGACGCGGTCGGGGTGCCAGCGAGCGCGCATCGCCAGCAGGCCGCCGATCGCGGTGCCCATGACGATCTCGCGGATCCCACCGGGGCTGGCCGCGGCCGAGATCACCGCGGAAGACGCGAGCACCGTGGAGATCGCGGCGATCAGGCCACGCAGGCTGGTCACCGCGAGCCGGGCTCGGCCCTCGATACCGGCCTCCTCGGCAGTGCGCTGCCGCTCGCCGACCGCGGTGTGCTCGTCCCCTTCGCGCACCGTCTCCGCGTCGAAGATGTCGGTCAATGTCGTCGGGGAGACCTCGTTGCCCGGGTCGGGCAGATCCGGCGGCCGGATGCGCGCGATGACCACGGCCAAGCGTGGCGCCGTGGTCAGCAACACGATCCCGACGAACGCCACGCCGCCGGCGACCTGCCCGACGGACAGATCCACGTAGGTCAACGGCAGGGCCGCGATGGTCAGCGCGATGCCGAGCACCGTGACCGCCATCAGGGTCGCGATGCCGATCCTGCTCAATCGCATCATGGTGGCGGCGGCCACCGCGGCGACCACGGCCCCGGCCGCCAGATTGGCCGCGGCGAACGGCCCCGGCTGGTCGTAGGCGGGCGGCACCAGCATCGCCCCTCCGGCGAACAGCAGCGGCGTCGCCGCCAGCGTCAAGCCGAGGGTGATCGTCGCCGCAGTGTTACGCCTGCGCGACAGCGCGGCGCCCGCCCAGCACAGCCCACCGAGCAGCAGGGCGGGCAGGCCGCACCACAGGGTCGAACCGGTCATGGTCCACGACCAAGCGAGCATGGCGGCCACCGCCGAGGCCCCGATGCCGAGCACGGCCAGGCCGACGATCGCGGCGGTGTTCGCGTCGAATTCGGCGAACTCGCGCTCGTTGATCAGGGCGAGCGCGTCGGTGATGTCCTCGACCACCGGCGTGAACACCTCGGCCGACTCGACGACCGACAGCATCAACACCGTGCCGTCGTCGATGTCGTGGTCGGCAAGGCTGCGCCAGCGCGGAATCGGCGGCTCGCCCGGGCGGGCCAGGCTCCACTGACCTTGCGGCGGCGTGAAATCGACGTTCTCGTCATCGATCGCCGAAGCCAGTACGACCAGCAGGTCGTCGATGAAGGTCTCGATGGTGAACTTGGTCGGCACCACGACGTCGACCTGATACGTGGAGATCATCACGGCGATCCGGGCCCGTGCAACCTCCGCCGACGGCTGCGTCCCGGCAGGCGCGGGCGCGACGGCAGTGCTCATGCCTCCGCCTCGCTGATTCGCTCGCTACGCCCGCTCATCGCCACCCTCCGCGGTCACCGGAGTTGTCGGCGCCGCTGGAGAGGTATCCAGGGAATCCATCGGCCAGCCATGCGGCCAACTCTTCGAACGCGAGCACGGTCTCCTTCTCCAACAGCCGCAGGTCGATCTCGCCGCCCTCGGCCAAGTGCGCGTCGTAGGGCAGCACGCAGGTTGGGCGCTGCGCGGTCTCGAACAGTTTCTCGATCGCGTCCACGTCGACGGTCGGCTTCAGCGGCTGATGGTGCACGATGCCGACGATCGACTTCGCGATCAAATGTTGCAGGCCATGGGAACTCAGCCAGTTCAGGGTGGCCACCGCGCCGGTCACGCCGCCGACGGTGGCCGGAGTGACGACCACGACGGCGTCGCTGGTCTGCAACACCGTCGACGTGACCGAATCCAGCACGCCGGTCCCGCAGTCGACCACCAGCAGATTGAAGTGCTTGCGCAGCACTTCCACGGCGGTGCTGTACTCGCGGCCGGACAACGCCTCGGTGGCCTCGGTGCTCCATGGCGACGCGATCACCGCGAGATCGGAGGAATTGATCGAGGTGAACGACTGCACCGCGGAGAACGCGTCGAGGTTCTGGGACTGCGCCAGATCGCGCAGCGTCAGGCCGTACGGGTGCCTGCAGGTACGGGTGGAGAGATCGCCGAAGTCCGGGTTCGCGTCGATCGCGACCACCCGGTCCGGGCGCAGGCCCGCGAAGGTCGACCCGAGCGTCGCCGCGGTGGTGGTGCGGCCGACGCCGCCCTTCACGCTGATCACCGCGATCTGATAGGTCGTGGTCAGCTGGGTCCGGATTCGCGCTTTACGGTCCTCGGCACGCTGTTCGGCGGGCGAGAGCCCGAGGTTGAAACCGACTTTGTTGAGCGCGCCCCGCATTCCCGAGGAGGAGCGCAGCTGCGCGCGTTTCGCGGCGGAGATGTCGGCGAGCAGTTCGATCGAACTGAGCGCGGCGGGCAGCACCTCGATCCGCGGCGTCGGCTCATAAGCGGTGCGGTCGACGCGCTCGGGGACCCAGGGGGTCGCCGAGCCGGACGACCACTCCTCATTCGCGGATGCGGCGTCGGTGCGCGCGATCGCTTGAGACTGCGTGGCGGTCTGCTGCTCGGCTCGGTACTGCTCGGCGGACCGCTGCTGTGCCGAATACTGTTGCGCTGCTCTCGGCGCTGCCGCGGGCGGCGCCGAGTAATCCGGCGAAGGCGTGCCCGCCTGCGGCGGAGCGGAATTGAACTGAGGTGGTGGCGTACTCGTCTGCGCGGGCGGGACATTCGTCTGGGGCGGCGGCGTGCTTGCCTGCGCGTTCATTTGCGGAGGCAGCGTGCTCGCGCCAGTCGGCGGCGTCACCATTGCCTGGGTCGAGCGTGGATCGGGTTCCCCGGCGGGCGGCCGTGGCTCACGTGGCGGGCCGATCACGGGGTCAGCGGGCGTGGGGTTGTCGGCGTCCTGCCGGGCCTCGGGGGCGGGGCCGGGTGCGACGGCCGCGTCGCTCAGCTCGTTCGTCGGTGCGAAGTACGCGTCGTAACCGCCGCGAGCGCGCGCGGACTCGGCCGAATGACCGTTGATGCTCGGTGCTCGGTTCATTTCCGTCGTCCTCTCGACAAACACGGTCCGACGTTCAGTTCAGTCTGCTGGTGTCGAACCAACTTCGACCGGGCAGCAGGTCGACCAACGCCCCGATACCCGACCGCAAGGCCGCGTCGTCGCCCGGCGCATATCTCGCCCACTTCTGTCCGTCCATCGCGACGCTCGGCGTCACGATGATTCGCCCCGACAGGGTATCCAGCACGTTCACGCTGAATTCGGGCTCCGCCGAGCTACCGTCATGGTGCTCGATCATCACCACCTCCGCCCGTCGTACCACCTCGTCCAGAACCCGGCTCAGCACCGCGGCGGCATGCGGTTCCGCACCGAGTTCCACCAGGGCACGCCGCCGTTCGTCCTGGTCGTCGGGAATCTCGCCGAATTGCTCGACCGGCGCGGCGATCGACTCGAACCGCAACGCCTGCGCCGGACCGAGCGCGGACGCGACTGCGGCCGACAAGGTGTCGAGCTGGCGGTCCTGCTGGAACACCGACTGAATGACGACGTGGTCATCGGAGCGCACCGCGAGCACATGGGTCTCGCCCGCGCGCACCAGCGACATCCGCAGCATTCCCTTCGACTCGCCATCCAACCCGGTATCCAGGATCCGGACATCCATTTCCACATCCGGGCGGTACAGACTGGTGAGCCAATGCTCGACCACCGGGTGCACGCGACCGTCCTCGAGCACACCCACTTCGGTGAGCTGCGCGGCGACTACGGCATGCACCCGATCCCGATCCTCGATGCGGTAGATATTCGGCAGCAGCGCCAATACCGGCGGATAGGAATCGATGCCGACCAGATGCTGTAACAGCAGGGCGGCATCGACATTCAGGTCGATTGCTACTGGATCGTCTTCCACACCTTCCCCGAATGCATTGTGATCATCTCCCTCGACTCGATATTCGACCTCGGCGCGCTTCACCGGGGAGGTTCTGCGGAGGCGAGCACCGCTTCGTCTTCGTCCGGCTCGATGACGCCGACCGCCAGTACCAGTTCGGGCGTCGGCTCGTCCCTGTCATCGCGGTCCTCGTACTCGATGACCCCGATGACGGGAGCTTGCTCGAGGACCGGAACATCTTGAGCTTCGCCTGGTACGAACACCTTCGACGACTTCTTCTCGTCGTCACGGCGTCGTCGCATCCGCGCCTTGGGCGCGACCGCACCGCGTGGCGGGCCCTTGCGGGCCATCGGTCCGGAACCCGGTTGTTGCGGCATGGCGCCGAATGCCCTTCCGGCTCCGGGCGTCCAGTTGGCGGGCATCCGGAACCCGGTCGAGGCGCCCGGCATCGATCCGAGGCCACCGCGAGCCATATTCAGCGCGACGAGACTCCCGGCCCCACCACTCAATCCGGCCAACGTCGGCGAGTTCTGCGACGTGCCGTAGAACCACTGATCTGTGGCTCCGTCCCCGTTGACTCCGGAATCACCAGACCAACCAGGGGAATTCGCGTCGGGCGCCAACTGCTCGGGATTGGTGCCGGGATTCGCCGTATCCGTTGGCTGGGTCGGATCCGTAGGCTGGGTCGGATCCGTTGGCTGGGTCGGATCCGTAGGCTGGGTCGGATCGGTGGGGGTTTTATCGCCACCCGTATCGGTGCCGCCGTTATCCGACCCGGTCAACCCCTTGTCCGTCGATGAGGTGGACAATGTATGCGTTTGCTCAGGACCGATATCGGTATGGTTGGCCGGGTTGTCGAATGACACGTATTCGGTCTGCGGACCAGGCCCTGGTCCGCCGGTCACAATAGGCGGCGCCTCGAGCGGTGGCGGCAGTGCGGCGAGTGTGGGCACCAGCGCCGCCGCGTAGCCGGCCATCACTCCGAGAGCGGCCCCTCTGAGGATCCACAACTCGGCCTCGGCTTCAGCGAGCGCCGCCCCGCTCAGCGGACCGAAGCCGCCGGCGAGCGCGGCACCCTCCTGTATCCGGACCTGAGCAGCCTTGGCGGCGACCACCGCCATAGCGGCCTTCGCCGCGGTGGAGATGTCAGCCGCTCGGTCCAGCAGCTCGGCGGTCGCATCAGCCACCGTGGCCTGTTCACGCAACCACCCCGAATGTTTACGAAACGCCGCTTGCGCTTGGTCCGAGGTAAGCGCTTGGAACGTCCCGCTCATCTGGAGTATCGAGCTGTCGGTGTTGGCCGCGGCGGCATTCAATTGCGCGGCCATAGCCTTATATGCCTTCGCGGTCGCCCGCGTCGTGGCGACCCCATCGCCGGCGAGCACCGGGCCGGTGATTCCCTCCGGCCCCAGCGCGCCGAGTACGACAGCAAGCATCTCGTCAGCTTTCGCTCGAGCTATCCGCGCCTAAAATGCGGCGGCTCTACTGAGGACCTGGGCACTGCAGCCCTCGTCGCCGAAAGCGAAGGCGACGCCGACCTCTGGCAGAGCGACCGCACCATCGGTTCCCAGAGCGACGCCGTTCGCCGTGGTGGGGAAGAACAACCCCGCTTGCTTGGCGCAGGCGGTCGGAATGAGTGCGCTCACGTCATCGAGACCCGGCGGAGCCGGAACAGCGAGGGGGGCGGCCGCACCTAGCATCAGCATCAGGTCCTCCGCGCTGACGCCGAGTTGGGAAGCGATAACCGGGAGATGATCCGGATCAACAGCGAGATGCATGGAAGTCTCCTAACGACCAGTACCCACTCTTGGCGAGTAGTGCATCGACATCGAGCGGTGCAATCAGAACGTTAAGGCATTCCCATCAGTGGGGATAGATGGACGATCGCGGTACCGCCCGGAAGATTCGGTGATCAACGGTGGGATCGATTGCGGTTTCCGGACATGCAATCGCCCTCGACGATGTCCGCGAACGGACTCGTCGAGGGCGATTGCATCGGATTTCCGATCGGCCGCGGCACCGGCACAACGCGGGGTTCGCGACCGAACGCCACCGGGCCGGCCCGTGTCCCACGGGACGATCCGCTCGAACCGGGATGGCGATCCGAACCGGTGTCGTCAGAGCCCGATGTTCGAGAACCGCATGGCCTGGCCGGTGTCGACGACACGGAACTGGCCATCGATCCCGGACACTGCCTTGGTGGCCGCCTTCAGCTGAGTCAGCGCATCGTTGTACTGGTCGATCTGCTGCTTGACGCGAGCCTGCAAGTCGCCGTTCGAGGTACCGGCGTCACCTTGGAAGTTCTCCGAAAGCAGTCTGGCCAGCGTGTTCCGCTCACCCGCGTCGACCATCATGTTGCTGAGCACCTGGTCAGTGCGGATGACCAGGCCCTCGACGGCATCGTAATCGTTCTTCAAAGCCATTTTCCGAAACCTTTCCCGATTGTTTTCTGCTGCAGATCCGGCATCAGAAATTGAGGTTGTATTTGTTGACCTGCGACGCGTTCTCCTGGTCGTGGCTGTCGAAGGTCGCGCCGGCGGTATTCAGCGCGTCGACGATCTCCATGAAGGTCGCGTGCAGCTTGCTGCCCTTGTCGAGGGCGCCCTGCATCGCCGCCTGGATGGCGTTTCCGGTCGCACCCTGGACAGCGGGCGCGTACTCCATCTTGATGCCCTCGAGAATTCCCTGATGGTTCTTGAAGGTATCGGCATGCGTGAAGAACTTCTTTGCGGCAGCGTTGATTTCGGACGGATCGCCGGTGTAGCCGATGGGCATATCTGTTCCTATCCTAGAAGGCGTTTACCTTGCCTCGGACGGGTTCGCCGAGGACGTTGACAGCGTGTGCGTCGGAATCGTCGATGCGCGACTCGGGCCATCGACTACCTCGACCACACCGATTACAGGGGGTATCTCCAGTACCAGCACCTCCTGAGTTTCTCCGGAAACGAATACCGCCGCTGGACAGAGGGTTTCCCGTCGCTCCGGTGGCGTCCCGCTTGCGGCGCGATGGCGCCGCACAACCGGCCGCGGCTGTTCACCCGGCGACCGGCTCGCGTAGATCCGCGAAACGTCGGCTCCGCCGGAGATGGACCCGAGCATGCGCCTGAACTCGGTCGCGGCCTCCCGCACGTCCGGCGGCGCGTTGCCGAGATCCGGGAGTGCCATGGCGAGACTCCAATCGAGCGTAACTACCAGCTCGGATCGAGCGGCTGCTAAGGAAAACGGTAATTTATTCCCAACCTTGGGACGGAGCACCGAAGTCACATCTGCTGCGGCACCCAGGCCACCTGAACGAGATCTCGACGAGAAGTCATGGGCTCCACGAAGATTCCACGGCCCGGCGGCTGCTTGGTGGCTCGCACGTCACTGATCAACACGCCATCGAGCTTCGAGCCGTCCATGATCAGACCCGACGAATTGAGGTTCTTCATCTGGCCGATCACGTTGTCGTACAACGCGGTGTCCGCCTGCGCGATATTGCGCGCAGCGATGACGTGCAAACCGGTGTCGCGACCGTCGACCAGGATGTCCTTCAGCGGTTCCAGCGGGTTCATAGCGCCGCGTTGCGCGATCATGTGATAGTCGTCGATCACGACGAACACCTCGGGCCCGGACCACCATGACCGCTCCGCGAGCTGCCTGGTTGTCACGTTGTCCGGTGGGCGGCGCGAGCGCATCTTCTCCACCAGCGGCGGCAGCGCCTCGCGCACATCCCGCTCGCTGGTCACATGCCCGATGAGCATCTCCTGCGGCACCGTCTCCAAATGCCTGCGCCGGTAGTCGATCAGCAGCACGCGCGCCTGCGACGGGTCGTACTGGCGTCGGATGGATTCCAGCAGCGCGGCCAGAGTGGTGGACTTACCCGATCCGGTCGAGCCGAGCACGATGAAATGGGTCGACATACTGAAATCGATCGTCGCCGGGCTGAGATCGGATTCCCGGACGCCGAAGGGCACGACGAGACGTTGAGCGAGCGTCTGCGGCACCGGCCATCCGGCACGTACGTCGTCGATGCTCACCTGTGGCGGAAGCAGCTTCACCTGTGGTGCGCGCCGGCCCGTAAAGCGCTGGGCGATCTCGGCGGTCGCGGCGGCGAGGCCCTCGGCGGCCGAGTTCGCGTCGCCCACACCATCTGTGCGCGGCAACGCCGTGAGCATGTGCAGGCCGTCGGTCGAGATGCAGCGACCCGGTCGATTGGCGGGGATCGCCGCGACAACGTTCCTGTGGTTGTTGAACGTCGTATCGGCCAGGTCACCCAGCCGCATCTCGACGCGCGTCTGCATCAAGTCCTTGATCGCGGGACGAATGGCGATCCAGCGCGAACTACTGACCACCAGGTGGATGCCGTAGTTCAAGCCCTGCAGGGCAAGTGACTCCATCACCGGGGTGTATTCGTCGTAGTACGGGCCGTTCGTGCCGAACCCGACATCCCATCCATCGATGACCAGGAAGACGTCGCCGTAGGGATCGCGGTCGTGCCACGGCGGCACGCCCCCGCCGTCGCGCAGCGTGCGGAACTTCCGGATCGAATCGATGCCGAACTCGGTGAACATCGACTGCCTGCTCTCGAGCAGGTTCGTGACCAACGCGATCGTGCGCCGGATCCGGTCGCCGTCCCGGGCCGCGGCGACCGATCCCACGTGTGGAAGGTTCGCGAGTGCCGCCAAGCCACCGCCGGAGAAGTCCAGACAGT
The DNA here is from genome assembly GCF_044452545.1 of Nocardia sp. NPDC051900. NCBI lineage: Bacteria > Bacillati > Actinomycetota > Actinomycetes > Mycobacteriales > Nocardiaceae > Nocardia > Nocardia sp. NPDC051900. The sequence continues at coordinate 560,304 of NZ_JBITBU010000001.1, forward strand.
AGAACTGCACCTGTTCCGGGGTGTGGGTCAGCGCCGCGGAGAGGATGAACGTCTGCAACGCTGTCGATTTGCCGGACTGCGTGCCACCGACGACGGCCATGTGCCCGCCCGCACCGGACATGTCGACCGACCACACGTCCTGACGCTGTTGCCGCGGCTTGTCGACCAGCGCCACCGGCATCTGCAGTGCTCCCTGCGGCACCGCACGGATCATCCGCTCCAGCGTGGGCGGTGTGACCAGCGGCGGGAGCCACATCTTGTGCGCGGGCTGGCCGTGCCGGGCCAGCTGCTGCAATACCGTTTCCATCACCGTGACCGACTCGCCGTCGGCGGCCTCGGGCGCCTGTTGGGCGACCACCGGCTCCACCACCGCGGGCCGCGTGTCGAGGACATGGCCGCTGGTGAAGCGCTGCGGCGGCCGGTACCCGCCACCGGGCCGTCGCGCTCGCTGCGCGGACGCTGCGGTCACCTGTGCCGGGGCCGAGTATTTCTCACCCACATACGCGGCCTGGAAGCGCTGGAGATCACCGGATCCGACTCGCAGATAGCCTGAACCGGGCTTCTTCGGCAGGTGATAGGCGTCCGCGGTGCCGATCGCGTCGCGCGAGTCACTGGTCTGGTTGGTCCGCAACGCGATTCGATAAGAAAGGTGCGCTTCCAGCTCACCCATCCGGTTGGCGGGCACTTTCTGCGACGCGAGCAGCAGGTGGATGCGCAGTGATCGGCCCAATCGGCCGATGGCCACGAAGAGCTTCGAGAAGTTCGGATACTGCTCGAGCAGTTCGGCGAACTCGTCGAGAATGATCAGCAGGGTCGGCAGCGGTCGCAGGTCCGCGCCCTGCTCCCTGGCGCGCTCGTAGTCGGCGACGCTGGCGAAATTGCCCGCGTCGCGCAGAATCCGCTGTCGCCGCGCCATTTCACCGTTGATGACGTCTTCCATACGGGTGACGAGGTCGGCTTCCTCCTCCATGTTCGTCACCACGGCCGTCACGTGTGACAGCCTGTCGAAGCCGAGGAAGGTCGCGCCACCCTTGAAGTCGACGAGCAGCAAGTTCAAGACGTCGGGCGAATGCGTCGCCACCGCCGAAAGCACCAGGGTGCGCAGGAATTCCGACTTACCCGACCCGGTCGCGCCGATGCACATGCCGTGCGGGCCCATGCCTTCTTCGGCCGATTCCTTGATGTCGAGATAGACCACACTGCCGGCCGGATCGTAACCGAACGGAATGTTCAGGCGGGCGCGATCCTCGTCGCGACGGCGGATCCACGCCTGTTCCACGCGGATGGCGCCGGGGTCGGCGATGGCGACCATCTCCTCCCAGGACGTGCCACCGCTGGCCTGCTCTGCGGCCACCGCTTCCACGACCGTGGACAACCGGTACGGCGAGATACTGCGCGCCATCCTGGTTATAGCCGCGGTGGACATCGAATCGGCTACCCCGACGCGACGCAGTCCCCGCGGGGTCACCTCGTTCAGCGACTGGTCCTCGGTGACGGTGAAGCGCAGCGCTCGCGGCAGATTCTGCTCTGCGGGGCCGAGCCGCAGCCAGGTGCAGCCGTCGATGCCGGAGATGTCGCGATCGCTGGCGGGCCCGGCGACGTCGACGATCAGAAGGAAGTGCGTGCGGTCCAAAGTGGGCTGCGAATTGGCGGAGAAGGGACCGCGATTGAGCCCTGCGAGCACCTTGGTGCGCAGTTCGGCCACGGTGCGGTAGACCATCCGGCTGGAGCCGATCGCGTCGGTGTCGCTCGGATGCTGTGTATGCGGAAGCCATTTCAGCCAGGACCATTCCGGCGCATCCGGATCGGACAGCACCGCCGCAACCGCCACCTGGTCAGGGCCGTGCAGCACCACTACCTCGGCGATCATCGCACGGATCAATCCCGCCACCAGGTCCGGCTCACCGTCGATGCCGACCTGCGGGGCAGACAGTAGATTGATCGCGACCGGCATGCCGCCGACCGTGGAGTACGCCTTGGCGAAGCGGGTCAGTTCGACGACGCCGACCGGATCCAGATCCGACGTCGGCGCGGCTTCCGGGACGATGACGCGCACTTGGTTGGCGATGCGCCCGCGGCCGACGCGCACACGCAGGAACTGCGGACTCGCGACCTGAACTTCCCACATCCGCTTGCCGCCGATGAGCCGGGCGATCTCATCGGGACCAGGGTGGGTGTACCGCAAGAAGGCATACAGTTCGGCTTCCGCCGCGTGTACCGTCTTGCGGTTGTCGGTGATGCTGCGCAGGTAGTCCTTGCGTTCCTCGTTCAGGCTCGCCGCGCCGCCGGAGTTGCCCCCGAGCGCGCCACCCATCATGCCGAACATCGACACCAGCATCATGGCCGGGAACATCAGCATCATCGGGTTCACGGCTCCGCCACCGCGGAACATCATGACCATCATCCCGCACATGGCCGCCACCATGACCACGGGCATGATCATTCGCAGCCGGGACGGCGGGACCGGCTTGGGCAGCTCGGTCGGCGGTTGGAGCCGCAACTCGGTTACGGCGGGCGCTTTGGGACCGCGCACCATGCGGGCCGGCCGGACGAATCGGCGAGTGCTGGTCATTGCGTACCCCCGAGTCCGGCGACGACCTTGTTGTTCGGAATTCCGTCGTGTTGGATACGAGCTTCTTTCTGGGAAAGCGCCGGTCCGACCGCGAACAGCGAGATGATGCTCCACGGCGCCGGGACCGGGGCACGCAGGGCGAGCGAGGCCAAGGTCGGATCGGTACCGCCGGCGCTGCTCGGCTCGGTGATGATGCCGTAGCGGACGCCGCTGTCGGAGACCCAGTAGAGCGATTCCCGCAACGGCGATCCCGGCTCGGTGCCGGTCACCTGCACGAAACGGCCGGTGTCCCTGGGCAGGTAGGCGGCGTCCGCGGTGGTGCCGCGCGAGGCAGCGGAGGTCACCAAGTCCACGGCACGCCCCTGTTCGTCCTTCGTGAGCGGCAATTGCCGGCCCACCAGAAGTTCGGTGGCCGCGTTCGGATCGTTCCCGGAACGTGACCAGTGCAAGCAGGTCACGCCGGACCGTTCGGGGTCGACCAGGCGAATGGGACGCGTCGGGTAGGTCGCGGTGCCCGGCCACTGTCCGGGGCGGAGATTCGCCGCGATCACGTCGGGCCCGACGGTGCGGGTGGACACCGCGCCTTGCGAGTCCGCGTTGCGCACCATCGCCGCCAGCACCGAGCTGATCCGCACAAGCCCCGACTGCGAGACGAGGTAGTACGAAACTCCCTGGTCCGGCGACGACACGGTGAGTACCGCCCCGACCGGTGTGGTGAAACCGTTGTTCAGCGTGATCGTCTCGCCCTTGCCCGGTACGTCGGGCACCCGCAGCGGTGGGGCCTCGGGGATGGCGTTGACCAGACCCTTGGACGCCGCCATCACCGGAGCGGTCGAATCGATGCCGAGCGCCATCGCCACCGCGGTATTCGCGAGGTCGATGGCGGCGCGCACCACGCCTTTCTCGGCATCGCCGTACACCAGCCAGGTCGTGGTGTCATCGCGCAGCAGCCGGGCCGCACCGTCTTCCAGGGTGCGATTGGCGTCGCCGTCCACGGTGAGCGGCCCGCCGATCGCTGTCGTCCGTACTGCGGAGCGGCTCACGGTCGGTAGACCGGTCGCGGGGTTGACCGGCGCTGCCGCCCCTGTTCGCGCCGTATCGCACACCGTCCACGACGAATCCCGCTGGCCGGTGTCGACGATGCTGCCGGGCGCACCGGGGATGCCGACCCACGGACCGCGCGGATATTTCGACAGTTCGTCCCGGGAGACCTGGACCGGGTTGTCGGGAGAGCCGACGATCAGCCGAGCCGAAGTCAGATTCAACGCTGGGAACAGCCGATTGTTCACGCGCACGAACAGCGCCCCGGTGTCCTTCTCCGCCACGATCTTCGAGTCCCCCACCTTTTTGGCAGGTTTGAAGAAAGCCAGCACGGCGGCGCCGGCAATGATCACGCACGCAAGTGCGATGCCGACGGTCAGCGCGGTCGAGCGACCGCGCTGCGGGTCATCGATCATCGACGCGTCGCGACGGACCAGCGCGTGCTCGATCCGGCGCAGCAGAAAACGCCAGCCGGAAATCTGGTGTTTGGTCACAACCCGGAAGCGCGCCACCGGTTCTCGTTCCTTCCGCCGCCCTGCCCACCACACCGTAACCAGCGGTCACAGCATGAATCCGACCGCTATTCCCGACGTTGGGAATAGCGGATCAGCGGACGCCTCACACCCGCGTGCTCGGCGCCAAACCGTCCAGCGCCGCGGTGACATCGAACGCGTCGATCGTCATGAGCTCCTGGTCGGTCATCGCGGCGATATCGGCGTTCTCCCTGGTGAAGCGATAGTCGCGCTCGGCTTCGGCGGCCTCGACCACGTTGCGCACGAAACGACCGTTGCCGGCCAGATCGATCAATCGCCTGCCGTTCTTGGTCTGCCCCGCCAACTCCTCGCACCGCAGCCGCAGCACCTCGCGTGCCTGCTCGGAGAGGATCGAGTCCTTCTTCCGCGCGATGTGTTCGGCGATCTGCACCAGTTCGTCTGCGCCGTAGCTGGCGAAACGGATGCGCTTGGTGAAACGGGAAGCCAGACCATCGTTGGAGGCCAGGAAGCGATCTATCTGGTCCTCGTATCCGGCGATGATCACCACGAGCTTGTCGCGATCGTTCTCCATCCGGGCCAGCAGCGTGTCGACCGCTTCCTTGCCGAACGCGTCGCCGCCGGAAAGACCTTCCTGGATCAGCGTGTACGCCTCGTCGATGAAGAGCACGCCGCCGAGCGCCGTGTCGATCAGCGCGTTGGTCTTGGGGGCCGTGTGACCCAAATGGGTGCCGACCATGTCGTTGCGGGACACCTCGATGACATCGGCGTTCTCCACGACACCCAGGCCTGCGAAGATTTTGGCGATCACACGGGCGATGGTCGTCTTGCCGGTGCCGGGCGGGCCCGAGAAGATCAAATGCTGCGACTTGGAATCCACCGCCAGCCCGCGCTTGGCACGCACCTGGTCCATCAGCACGCCGGACTTGAGCCGGTCGACCTGTTCCTTGACCGAGTCCATGCCGATCTGCGCCTGCAGCAGATCGGAGGCCTCCGTGAGAAGGCTCTCGCGCTCGGCACGCGCCGCGCTGGCGGCCGCCTCGCGCGGATCGTCACCCGTCTTCGGATCCCACTTGTTGGTGCGGGAGGCGATGAGTTCCGCGGTGGCGACCTCGAATCGGTACGCCTTGTCCCGAACCGCGCGCTGCCATTCCTCGCGCTCGGGCCACAGCGCCGAGCCCTGTAGTCCTTTGAGGACCTTGTCGGCGGCTTCGTGGTCGCCGTTGTGCCGCATCAGCATGCCGAGCAAGAAGTGCGCGTCGGCCCAGATGTAGGACAGACTGCCCGAGGAGCTGTCCTCCACGATCCGCTGCGCGCGCGGCATGGCCTCACCGAAGCGACCCAGATGCGCCAGCGACTGGGCGGTCATCAGTTCGGCGGCGATGTCCAGCAGGCCGTCCTCCAACACTGGCCGCGCGTTGCGCAGGGCGAGCACATCCGGCCATTGCTTCGTCCGGAAGTACAGCGACATGCGTACGAAATCGGAGACGTCGTCGCGCGGAACCTCGTCGAGAATCGCTGCGGCTTCTTCCCATTCGCCGCCTTCGGCATACGAGCACGCCTGTGCGATGGCGATCTGGTCGCGGTCGGCCATCGCGACGCGCAGGCCGTACATGCCGATCTCCACCTGGCACCACAGGGCGCGGTCGACCAGACCCGCCCGCTGCTGGTCGCGGTAGAGGTTGTGCACCGAGCGGTAGGCGCCGTAGATCACCTCCGAGGTGACCTCCCCCGCCATGGCGCGCCCGAGCCAGGCATCGCACATGTCCGGATCGAGGTCGGTGGCAGCCCGAAACGCCGCCGCCGCGTGCTGCTCGTTGCGCACGCCACCGGCGACCAACCCAAGATTCTGAACACCCGTGTAGAACGCGTCCTCGGCCGCTGACACTCGGACTTCCCTTCCGCCGATCTAGCCTCATCGAACGATAGATTCCGGCGGTCACGCCCAGGACTCGACCCCTTCCCAGCAATGGGAAGGATGGAGCATGTTCGCGACCGGATCGGTCATGCCAATTTTGAACGTGCCGTCAGTTAACGGTATGTTTACCTCGGGGTCGGCAAACATCCGCCTGCAGACGACCCCTTCGGCGGCGGCTGGCCAGCCGCGATCCGGTCCCTCCAGCCGCCGCGCAGCAGGTGACAGGCACAGGCGAAAATTTCTTGCCGCTATTTAGGTGCACACTATTGAACGTTCCGACAGAAGAGGGTACTGTCTGAACACAGATCGTCAGTCCCTCATCCTGACGATCTGAACCCAAAAGCAACGGCCGGTGGCACCGGCAGGCCACCGGCCGTTGCGGGGGGCGACACCCAGGGCGGTAGCACGGTGTGTCTACTTCTACCTCTGCCGTTACTTCGACTCAGCAACCCATTCCCGCGCTTGGGAATGGGTTTTTTCTTGTTCGTCGGGCACCCGGATCAGCCATGCGAAGGTGGCGGTGCCGTGCGATCCGAGGCCGGAGCCGTCACACGCGAGGGCGCGGGGCTCGCGTCGGCAAGACCGGCCCCCTCGTCGCTGTTCGCTTCGGAACCTTTCTCTCGAACCAAACGCAGCGGCGGCCGCGCGGATGGCGCGTGCACCACGGCCGGAACGTCCCTGGTACGGCGGGTTCTGGTCCACGGGGTGACCGCGGGCCGACGTACTTTGGGCGTGGCCTTCGCCGGATGTTCGGGCTTCGGCGGCGCGGGAGTCGGAGGTCCCGGCTGCTTAACGGCACGGCCCCAAGGGGTGGATGCGGCTCCAGCGTCCTGCTGGGCGAGCGGCGGAACATTCACCGCGTCTGCGCTGACGGAACTTTCGACCGCGGGCCTGTCCACCACGGTCTCATGGTCGGCCGGACCGGCCGCCTCCGACGCCCAGCCGGGTTGCCGAGCATCGGAGTCGGACACCGGCCACGCGGGCACCTCCGCGTCGCGAGGAGCCACCGCTCCGGCATCCGCCGCGGCGTGCGCGGGCATAACACGGGAAAGCTCCAGTCCCCCCGATCCTTTCACCGCATCGTGTTCCACGCCGTTCGGCGTGACACCGGATGCCGGATAGTTCCTTGCGGGGTGCGAGGCCGGATCGCGAAGTTCCGGTCCGGCTGTCGCAGCCGATGCGGCCGACCGATCACCGGCCCGGACCGGTTCACCCGCGCGGCCTTCGGATCCATCTCGATCGACCGGTCTTTCCCCAGCGCCGACCGCGTTCGCGGCATCGCGCGCCGCGACGGGGACGCGCGCATAGTCTGTTCTGTGGGCGCCGAGATCACCCGTCACCGCCGGTGACGTCGGGCCGAGGCGTGTCTCCGACTGTGCGCTCGGCCGGAGCGGAAATTCGTTTACCATCAGGGCGGGACCATGGGACGCGCCGGCTCCCGTCGGGATATGTTCGCCCACGTCGTCGAACGGTGTCGACGTCGTGAAGTCGAGTGTCGAGACGTTCTCGGCGAATGTCGCCGCGTGCCGCATGATGTCGTCGGCGTGATCATCGAGTACCTTCGCGAAGTGCTGCACCGCGTCGGGGTCGATGCGCAGCGGCGTGACTCCGTTCGAAGACGGGATGTCGAGGGCATCGCGCGTGGCGTCGTAGACGATTCCCTTGACCATGTCGTCGATGGCCTGCTCGAGCGGTTCGATCGCCTTGCCGACGACTTCGGCGACGACATAGCCGACCAGGTACTGCGCCATCTGCTCGCACAGCCGGCGCGCCGCGGCGACGACCAGTGGCGCGGTGGGCGCCAGCGGCGGCGTGATCATCATCGAGGCGTAGCTCGCGGCCAGCGCGGCGAGTTCGGCCAGCACGGCGGCCTTCACGGCGGTGATCACCGTCGCCGCCACCTCGAGAGCCTTTCCAACGAACTTGCATGCGCTGTCGAGTTGCCGCATGTGGGTGGCGCTCATGTTCGCCCATGTGGCAACCAATTGCTGGTAGGACTCACCCGAGTAGAAGGCGCCCATTTGGTTGATCACGCCGGTCGCGGAGTCGTGGGTGTCCTGCACTTGCTCGGAGAAGGTGCGCACGTGCCGGGCGAGGGCCCGCACATCGTCCTCGTTGATGTCGGGATAGGGGATGCCGCAGATGTTGAGGAAGAGCGCGACCTCGCTGGGGATGGTTATGGCCACGCTGCGCCCTTCTCCGCGGTCACCGGCTCACAGCACCCGCACGACGACGGCCTCGCTCGGCATGCGCGACCACTTCACCGTCGAACCTGTGTAGGGCGCCTCGATGACCATGCCGTTGCCCGCGGCCAGCTGCACGTGCTCGGGCCCCCTCGTGCTGAACGAGCTGGCGGGGAAAACCAGGTCACCGGGACGCACGTCCTCGGGATGCACCCGGACCCCGCTGTAGATCTGCTCGTACGTGGTGCGGGGCAGCACCACTTCGCCATGGCTGGCCTGAGCGACGGCGTACTGCGTGAGGCCCGAGCAGTCGAATCCGCCGCCGCTCGGGCCGCCCGCGCCGCCGCCGCCCCAGACGTAGGGCGTGCCGAGCCAGCCACTCGCGGCCAGCACCGCGTTGCCGCCTCGCGTTCCGTCCGAGCGCACCGTGTTGTTGCGGCGCAGCTGGGAAGAGGACCTGGATCTGGATCGCGTCCGTCGCCGCCGCCGCGGCGTGGTGCCGTGCCGAGTCTGCCGGGCGGCAGGCGTCGCGGGCGGCATGATCTGCGCGGCCTGCTGCCGTGCGGCGGCGACGTCGGCGTCGACTTGCTTGGTGGCGTTCGAGATGGTGGTCTGCGCGGCATCGAGCAGTGCGGGACCGCTGAAGCGGGTGTCGCCCACCGCCGCGATGGCCTGTATCCGGCTTTGCAGATCCGCGATCTGGTTGGTCAGACGCCCGCGGCCGTTGACGGTTCCGTCACCGGACTCGCCCACGGCTTTGCGCATGATGCTGTCCTTGCCTGCGTGGGCTTCCGCGATCGACAGCTGCATGCTCTGCGCCTCACCGTATCGCCGCGCGACCGCCCCGGAATGGGCTCCCAGATCGGCGGCGAGCGCTTGGGTCGTGGTGGCGGCCTGGCCGGCGGGCTGGCCGTCGCCGTACAGCGCGAGCAACGAGCGGAGCACTCCGTCCAGGTCGTTCGTCAGTGCCGGTGCCATTCGACCGACTCGCCATCGCTCATCACCGACCGCCTCTCACACGCTTCCAAATATTGTGTCCTCCGAGCCGATTCGGCCGTATTCCCATTCCTGGGTGGGTAATCGAACTATGAACCACTTCCCACGACCGGGAAGCGACGACAATGAGTGTGACTTCTGAGAGGCGGTGGCGACAGTATGGCGACGACTGCGGCGGAAACCAAAGCCAAGAAGGCGAGTTCGCCGACATCCGCCCCCTTGGCGAGCTATGCCTCTCAGGCCAAGCACGTTTTCCTGGTGGAATTGTATTGCCCGCCAGGAGCATCGGAAGGGTTGAGCGCCTTCATCGCGATGGCGGAGACCGCCATTCAAACCGCTGTCGACCTGCTCGGCCGCGGCATGACCACTCCGCCGCCGAACGTGGACGACCTACTGCAGCCCGAGTTCTACAAGACCCTCGGCAGTGGTGAGGCGGACGAGCAGTACCGCAAGAACGTCGACAAGGTCGAGGCCAGGCAACTGCAATTGCTGCAGATGGATAATCAGGTGATCAAAACCTCGGTCACTGTGGCCGCCGAGCAGGTGCGGGCGCTGAAGTCCATCCAGCATATCGTCGACGAGCTCAACGTGACCCTGAAGCGCGCGGGCACCGGCAAGCTCAAGCCCAAAGATGAACTCCCCTATCTCAAAGCTGTCGCCGACGCCGTGGAAAGGGTGTACGACAAGATCACGGCGATCGCCGATCTCAACGAGAACATGGCCAACGGCAACGGCAACGGCAACTCGGGCGGCAGCGGGTCGTCCAGCGGGGGCGGCACGTCCAGTGGTACCGGTGCGTCCGGCGGCGGCGGCGACGGCGGACTGTCGTCGCTGCTGCCTATGCTCGCAATGCTGCCGATGGCGGCGATGCCGCTGATCTCCCAGATCCCCGAGATGATGCAGAAGGCCGAAGAGGACAAGGCGAAGAAGGCCGAGGAGAACCAGCACAACGGCGCTCCAGGGAAACCGGGACAAGCACCGCCACCCGGCCAGCAGCCCGCGGCCGCGCCGACGCAGGGCGATCCGAATGCGCAACCGGCGGGCGCGCAGCCGGCCACCGCGCAGCCCGGCGGCGTCACCGCGGCACCAGCGGCGAACACCGCACCGCCCGGCGAGCAGGACGGTGCTCCGGCCGCCACCGGGTCGCCCGGCGTGATCCAAGCCCGGCGCACCAAGGACGTGTCCGCGGCTGACCGGCCGGGCGCAGCGCCTACACAGGATGCGACGGCCGAGGACGAGCCGGATCACGAAGCGAGCGCCGTCATCGACGTGTAGTCGCGTCCAGTACGTCTTGCCCCGAGGCGCGCGTCACTGATTCGAAGGAACTCCCGGCCGCGCGCGATGGCGATATCGGCGAGCATCGCTCCCGAAGCCGAGCGGCGCGAGCGAAGTAGCGATCATGCGCTTGCTCGCGTGAATCGAGCGCTCTGTCAACGCCGCCGGGTCGCACCGAGACGAGGGGAAGCGCGCAGTTCGAGGTTCGAACGGCGCTCGGCGTCGCCGCGAATCACCGCACGTCGTCCACTGCTCCGGAATGGTGGACGGGCACTGAGTCACTGTGCCGCGTCCGTCAGCGATCGACAGTTCGGCCCGAACTCGTGCCGCTACCCGGCCGGGCCGCAAACGCATCCTCGTGAAGCACGCTCAGCCACAGGGACCGGCGTCCGGCTGGCGGTGCGAGATCCTGCGACCCGCCAAGCCCGAGTCGATGAAACTGCCTAGTTCACGACCGCTCTGGCGGCGCCTCCGACGGCGGCGATGTCGAGGGCGTGGCCACGACGATGGGCGGCGGTCCTCCGGCGACCTCCGGCGCGCTGACCGACGGCACCGTCGCGGGCCGGACGACACGCTCGGGCTGCGCGGTGGTGGACACGGGTGCGGGCGTCGAGACGAACTGGGGATGCAGCGCGATCTGTTCATGGGCGTATACGGCGTCGCGCAGCGTCTGCCTGCCCGGCTCGTCCGCCAGCAGCAGCACCAACTCGTTGCAGCGCCGCTCGAAGACCATGTCACGCAATGGGGAGATCCCGGCGTCCAACCGCAGCTGCCCGATCTCCACCCGGCCTACGTCGACCCGGCGGCCGAGCATAGAGGCCGCGAGCAGATCGTCGGCGTCGCGCATTTCGTCCCACAGCTCGCGCGGCACCGGCCTTCCTGCTTGCAGGTCGGCCAGAATCCGTTCCCGGATCCGGCGCGACGTGACGGCCTCGGCGGGTGCCGGCCCGGAGCGTCCGACCTGCCCGTGGGCGTCCACGGCCAGTTCCACGCAACGCGATTGCACCTGCGCGTCGGATACCGAAGCAACATGCTCCAGGCCCGCGATCGAACCGGCCAAGCCGAGCCGGTCGGCCGTATCCGGTGTGAACTCGCGCAAGTCGACGTCGTAGGTTGGGCCGACGAGCCCCTCCATCGCCGCGTCAGCGAAGCGGGACCGCAAGCCGGGGTCGATCGGCCCGGAGGACACGAGGGCCGACAGATTCGCGTTTGCCTTGGCACCCCAGGCCAGGCCGAATTCCGCCAATACCCGGGCCGGATCCGTGACGCCCTCCCACGGCGAACCGGCGCCCTCGTCGGCGGCGAGCAACTCGTCCCAGTTCCACGGCGTGGAGACCTCGCGCGGCAGGAACAATCCGGCGGGCAACCAGCCGCGGCCTTCGTTCGAGGTGATGAAGACACCCGTTCCGCCGGGACCGCGCATCACCGAGACCGCCCAAGCCATGCCCACCGGGGAATCCACGGCGGCGAGCACGCTGCTGAGCAGGGTCTTGGCCAGCACCAGGTCGTCGTTCACCTGGCTACCGACCACGTACGCGGGTTCTGCCTCCTTGTCCTTCGCCGACGCGACGGCGGCGGCGAACGGACTCGCAACCGGCACCGGCATGGGCGGCAGATCCGGCCGTCCGGTCGCTCCGCTCGGCGGCTGCGTGGCCCCTCGATCGTCTGGGGTCGCGTTGAGCGGGCCGGCTCCGGCGGGCGGAAGGCCCGCGGTCGTCGGCGCGCTCACACCGGTGCTCGACGGGCCGCCCGATGGCGTCGTGCCGGTCGCGTTCGGCGTGCCGGTGCTGCCGTTGGCGCCCACCGAATCCGTCGGCGCGGCGGTGGCTCCGGGCACCCCCGTTCCTGTGGGCGATGCCCCGCTGGGACCGCCGGGTGATGCACCGAGGGGGTTGTTCTGAGTTCCATCGGGGACCGCTGAAGTGTGCCCGGCGTTGGCGGGACCGGCCGGCACCGGACCGTCACCGGGAGCGGAAACGGACGGCGTCGTCGGACGGTTGGAACCGGACAGGTCAGGCGAATCCCCGGTCTGCGCCGTCGGTGCCGGATGCTCGGTCAGGCCCCCCGCCTGGCGGATCTGCCTGGCGAAGTCTTCGTCGGACTGCTCGTAGGCGTCCGCGGACCGGCGCAACGAGTCAGCGGTGCGATCATGCTCGCTGGCCAGTGCCTCGCCCGCACGCTGCCGGGCGTCATAGTACCGCTCCAGCGCCTCGTAAACCGGGTAGGCGATCTTGCCGTAGGTAGGCAGGAAGCTCGCGAGCCAGTCGGCCGGCGGTTTGGCCCACTCCCTCGTATCGGCCGCGACCCGGTCGTGTTGGTCGGCCAGCTGACGCAAAACCGCAGGGTCGATTTCCATGCTGTTCGGCATGCTCGATCAGATCCTTTCCCACCACACGTCCCCCTATTGTCAATCCTTCCCATAGATGGGGATACGGCGTCGCATCGGCATCGAGTGCCCTACCGAAAGCCTTTCCACGGCAAGCATTCTCAAGATTTTCCCTGCACCGGATCCTCTCCACTCAACGTCCTGGCCCGACCGTGATAGTCGGCCGCGGCGCTACATCGCGGACAGGAGTGGCCGGTGTGACAACCGCCGGGTGGCCCACGATCTGCGCGTGCACGTACATCGCGTCGCGAAAGACCTGGCGCGTCGCGGGCTCCGCCAGCATCAGCACGAGTTCGTCGCAACGCCGCTCGAAAACCATGGCGCGCAGCGCGTTCATCTCCGACGCGTACCGGCCGTCGGCCTGGTCGGAACGCAGTTCCCCCAGCGCCACCCTCGACACGTCGGCACGCCGAGACAACATCGTCGCGGTGAGCAGATCGTCGGCGTCCTGGAGTTCCTCCCACCATTCCTGCGGCACCTCGCGGCGCTTCCGCAGCGCATCGAGGATCCGTTCCCGCACCGCGGGCGCCCCCAGCGCGGCCGGCGAGCCCAGACCGCCCTTGTGGACACGAACGTGCACGTCCCAGGCCAGATCCCAGCACCGCGCCGCGATCTCGGACTCCGGCGTGGCCGCGGCCCGCTGCACCAGTGCCGGCGCGGCGACCAGTTCGAGGCGGTCGACCAGACTCGGTCTCGGCCCGCTGAAGTCCATCGCCGACGAGGCGGTCACTTCCCCTTCGATCGGCACCTCCCCCAACTGCCGGCGCAATTCGGCGTCGACTTCTTCGGAGGAGGCGACGGCGGTCACCCGAGCACCGGACTTGCGCCCCCAGGCGATACCGAACTCCGCCAGCACCCGCGCGGGATCGGCGACGCCCTCCCACGCGCTCTCGGCCACCTCCCACACCCACGGCGTGGACATCTCACGCGGCAAGTACAACCCTGCGGGTATCCAGCCGCGTCCCTCGTTCGAGGTGACGAACGCGGCGATGCCGCTCGGATGACGCATCACCGAAACCGCCCACCCGAGCCCCAGGACGGCGTCGCCGCCCGCGGCCAGGACGCCACCGAGCAGCGTGCGGGCCAGAACCAGGTCCCCGTCCACTCGTGCGCCGAGGACGAACGCGGGGGCGGCCGCCGAGGTCATGGCCGCGCCGACGACATTGCGCATCGAGTCGTCGCTGTCGTCTGCCTCGTCCTTGCCCGCGTCGACGCGCTGATCGGTCCGGTCGGTCGGCTGCGTCTTGCCCGCGGCGGCCGCGCCGGGGGGCGGTCCCGCGCTTGCTGCCGTGACCTTGGGCGCACCGGCTGGTCCGCGCGATTCGCTCGGTGCGAGCGGGGTTTGCTTCGCCTGCACTTGCGGCGGACCCGAGCCCGCCTGTGCCGCTGGAGCGGAGACCGCCGGTCCGGACGGACCGCTGGTCGCGGCCGAGGCGGCCGGTGCTTGTGCCGCCAGGTAACCCGGCGTCACCACAGGTGGGGGGAGGACAAGGGGTGTTGCCACCGACGCCGCCGGGTCGGCCGCGGACACGGAGACACCGGCGATCTGCTCAGGTGCGGCAGCATCGTGCGACTCGGCCGCCGAAACGGTGGTGGAGCGGTCATGGGTTCCGGAGTCGGCCCCATCGGCTGAGACGTCCGAGTCCCTTCTGTGTGGACCCTGCGCGTCCGAACCGGGCACATCGTGATCGCCGCCGTCCGCCGGTATGCCTCGATCCGAAGCCATGGGCTCGGTATCCGTGAGCTGCCCGCGAGGTGGGCCACCCGCGGCGGTCAGGCCGGGTCCGCCGTCGGAGACCCCGCCGGGCGTATGGCTCACGGGGACGGCCGTCGTTGCGCTGGGCGGGTACTGGCCGGGCACCGGGTTCGTGAAAGGAGAATCTGCCGAAGTGTCCTGTCCCGTGCGGGGATCCGGCTGCGACCCGAGTTCGTCACCGACCAACCCTGGGTCGGCGGTATCGACCACCGGCCGGTCGTTCTCCGGAAACACCACAACGGGCGTGTCGTCCTTCGGCCGATCGGTCCGCGGCGATCCGTTGTGCCGTGGATCGCCGGAGTGGTCTGTCGCGGGCCGGTGCTGTCCGTGATCGCCCGCGCCGTGGTCGTTCCCGCTGTGGTCGTCGGCTCTGCGATGGCCCGGATCCCAAGGCCCCGGCTGCCCCAGCGCGTCGGCGATCAAGCCCAAACTGGGCAGACCCTGGGGGCTGATCGAACTGAGCGCGGCCCGGACGACATCCTCCACGGCTTCCCTTGCCGCGGCGATCATTCCGGGAATCCGGTTTCGGATGGCCTGGGCGTCGGATTCGTCGTCCTCCGCCGCGGCCGCGCGTTTGGTCGCGTTGACCCGCGACGTGGTCTCTTCGACGATGTCCAGAATCTTGTTGCGGGTCCGATACACCAGGTCGGAGAAGTCACGGAAAGTGTCGGCCGCGGCCTCGAGCGCGTCGGCGAACGCCTGCGGATTCCTCCGCTGACGCAGCATGTCTTCCTTGCCCGGTTGCAGACCGGCACTGGAGCGGACCCGTTCGTCGAACTCCCGCCGTTTGCTCTCGGCGTCGAGCAGGTCCAGCGCCCCAGCACCGTCCCGTGCGAGACGTTCCAGCGCACTCCAGTCCCCCGGCGATATCACCGGCCAGTTGTCACCGACGATGGCGTCCCAGTACGGACTGTCGCGCTCCGGTTCCATCTGCGAGTCAGACGAACTCGGTACGGCGGCGCACCGCGGCGGCACCTTCGCGATCGGCCTCGCCGTGGGTGTAGGTCACTTGGGCGGTGACCGCTGTCGTCGCGTCCACATGACGGCCGTTCGCGTGTGCCGCGGCTTCGCACGGAGATTTGATCCACTTGTCCGTGCACGCCACCAGTTGCCGATCGATCTCAGATTCGGGTCGCCGCGGCGCGACGAAACCAGCGATGATCTGCTGGACTTGGCCGCCGACCGTGTTGATCGCGGTCCGGAACTTCTGCGCGGCGGCGACGACCTCGTGCGGGTCGTCGGTATCGAATTTGTCGGTCATGTCGCTGTCCTGTCTCGCCGGTGCGGCGGTAGGCGTCTCAGGTGTCGCGTCGGAACTCGGCTTCCTCCATGGCGCGATACGACGCCTCGGTCGGAAGGTCGAACGAATCGATCGTGTAGGAGCGAGTGCCCTTGTACTCCATCTCGGCGCGCAGCCCCACGCGCGACTTCGCATGTGCCAGCCGCGCGAGCTTGACGATCTGGGAAGCCAGCCACTCGTCGCCGTTGTCGCGGGCGTCGTCGGTGATGTACAAGCCGATGATCTCGCCGTCGCGGTCGCACCCGACGCCCACGGTGTGGTCGGGGTTGAACACTTCGTAGGTCAGGTGCTGCCAGTCCGGTGCGGCGGCTTCCGGCTGGGCGTCATCGTCGAAGTCGTAGTCGTCCACGTCGATCGAATGTATGTCGGTCATCGGCTGCTCTCCGAGAATCTGTCGCCGGATGGGGGATTGATCAGGTAATCGGCGTCGTCGGACACCGATTCCAGTTGCGCTGCCAGCGCGGACCAGGCTGCGTCCTCGATACGCATGACCTGGCGCATCTGCCAGAACCGGGCACCGAGATACAGCTCTCCGGTTCCGTCCGGCGCGACGTCCAGATGATCGGGACCTTCGGTAGCCGGATTCAGCGTCACCGCCGTCACCGGCGGACGGGTGTCGTCGACGTTGACCAGAGTCGCGCCGCCGCCGGGGATGAAGCTCTGACGCAGCCGGGCGCTGTTGCCGATCGCGACGTCGGCGCTGTTGGTGGTGATGGTGATCTCCGGATTCAACAGCAGTTGCAGCACCCACGAGCGAGCCGGCTGCTCGGGATGGTCGGCGTTGACGGCGATCGTGAGAGTCGAGGCCAAGTCGATCACGAGCACCGAATCCGTAGTCGTGACACCGGCGATCACGAGACGACGTGCGGTGCCGACCGGGTACGGCAGGTCGTCGGCCGCGAGGGACACCACGTCCGCGCCGACCCCGCCGCCGGTCGCGGGATGCGCGGAGACGGTTCCGGTGGCGATATCGATCGTGTAAGCGACGATTGTCTCCGAGAGGCCGTCCGCCACGCCGGCCAAACGGACCAAGCCCTCGTCGTGCAGCCATCGCACCGTATCCGCGACGGTGACATCCGGGGCGGGCTCGGTCATCAAGCCTGCCCCGACGCCGTGGCGACCGGCTCGGTTCCCTCGACGGGGACCTCCATGACGCTCTGGTACTGCCGCGCCGCATCCGCGGTGCTCTCCCGGATGGCGGCCATGATCTCGGCGACCAGTTCGGGGGAGGTCAGCCGCGCGGCAGTGCCTGGCGCGAGATAGAGATCGGTGAGCCTGCCCATAGCGTCGACCTCCGGGATGACCGCGCCACTGGGCGACGGCCTGCGGGCCCGGATATCGTCGATCCTTTCCCGCATCTCGGCGATCCGGTGCCGCAGATCGCGGGCGGCGTCCAAGGCCGCCTGCACGTCCGGGTGGATGGAACTCATAACTCCACCTCGCTGTGCTCACTCATGCGTTACCTCCGGATTGGGTCGGGGTCTGGTTGCCCGGGGAGGGCGTCGGCGGGGTCACGGTCGGCGCTATGGTCGGCCGTTCGCCGATCACCGCCTCCGTGTGTGGTGTGTCGTCCACGTACATCAAGCGATCCGGATGCCATGCCACCACCCGGTTGCGGTCGTTGTTGCCACCCGAGTTGCCCATGCCCGGTGCCATCGGCATATACGGCATCATCGGCGACCCGCCGCGCGCGGCGGCCGCGCTGGGCGCCGACGACGCGCCGAGCGGTTCGATCACCGAGGTGCGCGGCATGCCCGAACCGAGGCTGGCCGCGGCGGCCACCGGCAAAGCGCTCGCCTGGACGGTTTCGGCCTCGACATCCGGAATGCCCAGACCCGGACTGCCCGTAGGCATCCCGCTCGGGCTGCCCGTGCCGAGCCCGCTGGGGATACCGAGGTTGTCGTAACCGTATTCGTCGAGGCCGTAGTCGTCGTAGGCATCCGCCGAATCCGACTGACCGAGCTGACTCAGCGGCATCCCGGCCGAAGCCATCGCACTCATCAGAGCGGGCAGCATCTGCGTCAACGCGCTGGTGTCGCCGCTGCCACTGCCTTTGCCGCCGCCCGTGCCCTTGTCGGTGCCTTCGCTCGTCCCGACCTTGGAGCCCACCTCAGTGGAGTAGCCGGTGATCGTCTCCGCCGAACGAGCGTTCTGCTCGTTGAATTTGGCCAAGGCGGCCTGGATGCCGAGTTCGTTCTTGGAGCGCATCGCCGCGATCAGCTCCTTGCGCGCGGCGATGATCTCCTCCGGCGTCGGGTGTTTCGCCTTCGCGGTCCGGAATGCGTCGCTGTAGGTGTCGATTCCGTCGGCCAGTAGCCCGAGACCGGTGCCGAGCTGGTCCAGCCAGCCCCGGCGCTGGCCGAGTTCCGACGCCGCGGCGGCCCCGACGGGCTCCCAGTGCTGCATCGACTTCGCCGCAGAGTTCACGCCGTCGACGGCCGCGAGGTGCGGTCCTCCGGCGAACTTGCGCAACGCGTCCGCGAATCCTTTCGCCGCCCCCGGGCCGGGGCCCGAGTGCAACTGCTGAGCGAACGTCAACGGGTCGACTGCGCCGGCCGCGACGGGAAACCTGAGCGCGGGTGGGCGTCGCAGGCCGATTTCCTGTACGTCGCCGACCGGATTGGCGAGAAGTTCACCGCCGCTGCCATTGATGGTCCGAGCACCGGCATCGTCGGCCGCGGTGTAGTCGGCGGCTGCCGCGCCGATGTTGTACGCGGTGCGCTGGACATCGGTGAGAACACCGGCCATTCCATTGAGCAACGACGCGGCCTGCGCGTTGAGCTGCGGTACCGCCGCGGCGGAAATCGGGTCAGCCCCCGCGGGCACGACCCATCCGCCGGGCATCGCCGCACCGGTATCGCGCGCCATCGCGGCGAGTCTCGACGCCGCAGCGACGAGTTCCTGCGGATCCACCTTCAGCGCCATCGCGACCTCCTCTCCTCATCTGCCGCTGTCACCCTGCTCGCGCGATCAGCCCGCGGTTACCGCGGAAACCGGCATTCCCGCGACCGCGGACTGATCGGCCGAGCCCGGCATGCCCGAGGGCGAGCCCCCATCGGCCGGCGCGGTCATATCGACGCCGTTCGGGTGCGCGTACCCCTCGAACAAGTTCGTCTCCGAGGCGATCTCGGGCATCTTCGTGTCGAAGGGCTTCAGCTCGCCCTTGACGATGGCCTCCAGCGAGGGGCCGCCCTCCTCGTCAGGCCCGAACACGACGAGCACCGCGGTCGAGTTCGTCCACATGGCGACGTCGCCGGTCTTCAATTGGAAATCGCCCACACGTTGGCCGATCTGCTTCTTGTCCGAGAACTTCGCCGACGTCTTCTCGTACGCTTTTTGCGCGTCGGTCCCACTGTGGTTGCCGAACGCCGCGTCCAGAACTTGCGCCGTCTGCGCGGATACCTTCTGTGTCTTTCCGGTGGGCGGGAACGAGTAGATCACGCTGCCGTCCGCTTCCGGCGTACGGCCGGGCGCCACCGCCGGTTGAGTGGAAGACACTGTGTTGGTGGGCGCTCCGGTGTGCTGCGTCGTCGCGGCGGGGGTCGCCGTGGCAGGCTGTACCGCCGCTGGCTGGGCCGTGACAGGCGCCGCGACCTGCGGCGGGGCAACCTGGTCGAGTTCGTCGTCGTAGCGGCGCGGATCCAGGTCCATCCGGCGGTTGTTCAGGTCCTGATCCGCGAGGTTTCGCATCATCATCTGCTGCGCGAGCAGGGAACCTATGTCCATGCCGGTGCCCATGGGCGACGTAGCGGCCGGCGACGGCACGCTCGGCGTGGAGGGTGTCGTGATGCCCGGCGTGGTGGTCCCACTGGGGTCGAGGGGACTGGGCGTCTGGCTGGTCGAGCCGGGGATATCCGTACCGGAGGTGTCCAGATCGGTCGGCGTCGTGCTGGGGCTGGTCGGGTCGTCCAGACTGTCCAGGCCGGTGGGAAAGGCACTGTTGTCAACTGCGGGCGGGATCGTCTGGTCGGTGGAACCGGGCGTTGTAGGCCAGTTGGACGTGTCGACGTTCGGCGGAATCGTCGCCGGGTCCCTCGACGCTGCCTCCAGCTTCTTCACCTGCGCTTCCAGCTCTTTGATCCTCTTGGTCTGATCGTCGATACCGCTCGCGACGCTACTCTGCCCCTTGGCAACCTTGTCGAGCTCGGTGCTCGCGCTGTTGCAAGCGGCGGTGATCCAGGTCCAGTGATGGTCGTCGATTTTTATTCCGCCGACAGGGGCAATGGGTGCCACCGCGACGACGTCTTTATCGATCACGGCATTGATTGCTTTCAGCCCGGAATCAGACCATTTCGCGGAGTCCGGAACCCATTGCGCTCTCAGCTCGGTCAGCGAATTCTTGACGTCGGTGTACGCTTGCTTGAGTTTTACCGCTACGGCAGCGTAGTCCTGAAAACTCCCGACAGCGTTGGTAGGGGCTACCTGCGGAACGTCCGGTGGGTTCGGAGGATCGGGCCGGTCATCCTTGCCGCAACTATTGAAGCCGTCCTTGAAGAATTTGTAGAACTCTTTGAAGCGGAGCTCGGTGAATGTCGAGTGGACCCAATCAGGAGGGTAGTTACCGTGCTTTATCGCCTCGCGGTCGGGCATCAGCATCGGGTTCATCTCCACCACAGAACCGCTCCTCAGGAGGTGAGGCTGAATTGGGTGGAGTCATTGAGAACCTTGGTCGGCAGCGTGGCGGGGTACGACTCCGCTTGCCCCGGCCCGGATCCCGGCCCCTTTGAATGCCCGACACCTGAAAGACCGGCACCCAGGCCCGCACCGGTCAACCAACCGCGCGCCGCATTGAAGGACGCGCCTCTCGCAGCCCACGCAGCTGCGATATTCGCCTCAGGGTTACGGACAGCTGGGTTGAACGCGCCCGAAAGCGCCCGGGCGGCCAGATTTCGTCCACCCATCGTCGCAAACGCACCCCGGAGGGCACCACCGGCACCGCCTCCCAGCAATGACAAGGCGCCGGTCTCCGCCCCATTGCTGAACGCTTCCCCCACACCCTGACCATCGGCCAGGTCAAATGCGGTTTCTGACAGGAAGCCGCCCACGGCACTGCCCAGCGCAACGCCGAACGCCGTGCCTACCCCTGGAACGACCGACCCGAGCGCGCCACCGGCAACGGTGGCAGTCGTGGTCAACGCGAACTTGCCGACATCCTTCCATGGAATACCGAAGAAGCCCATGAGATCACCTCCCGAATGCTAGGCGGAGCGCTGGCCCACGACGGCCGACCAGGCGGTCTTCGAATGGATCCATAGCGGCCGACACCACATGGGTCAAAGGCTCGCAAGGCTCGTGCCTCACCACGGCAAAGTCCGCCTCTCGATCGAGCTCCTCATCGTCGAACAGAGCGGCCGTGCGCGCCGATCGACCATGAGTGAGACCTACTTTCGACGTCTTCATTGTCGAGGCTTCCCAACTACGGGAAGTGCGGCGCTGGCAGAACCGGAAAGGCCGGTCCGGATCCATCTACACTGACGAGCGCGAATTGTCCAGGCTGCCAACCAGTTCACAGCGACTTATGAGGAGGGGTTGGATGTACCTCTGCCACCCACTGCTCGAGGCTACCGTCCGGGCATCCTCCACTCGCCGATGGCTACCGACAACCGGGGGAAGTCATGACCTCTGCTGAAATCTGGCCCGCCGAGGTCGAAGCGAAAGGGCCGGAAACGGCGGAAGATCAGCGGACCGGACCGGCGACGCCGTGGTCGAGCCGACCGGATCAGCAGCGGTCACGGCCGGGTACGGCGGCGCCGGGACTGCCGGGCGGTCCTCCGGCACCTGGCCAGTCGGGCGCTCCCGCATCTGGTCCGCCCAATGGCACCGGATCGCCGGGTCAGTCTGGTTCGCCGAGTGTTGGTGGTCAGCCTGGTGTTTCGGGACCGCCTGGGCCTGGTGTGCAGTCAGGTGTGCCTGGTCAGCAGGGTGGTCCGCCGGTTCAGCAGCCGGGTCAGTCGGTTGAGGGTGCGCCGGGTGGTGTGGTGGCTCCGCGGGTGGAGGCGG